>JAOUJW010000008.1 GCA_029882975.1 Gammaproteobacteria bacterium | reverse complement strand
TGGATGGACTTGGTAACGAAATACGGGTTGCCATCGACTATATTTGAATAATTACTGTAGGAACCACAAGCTATATGAAAGCACTCCAGACATATACTCTTAACTGGGTTTTTCTACAGTCTCGTTAGTAGGTGGTGGTCACTATACAAATTCCAACCACTACTGACACAACGCTGTCAGTAGCGAAATGTTATAAAGGGAATTTTGTAATAGTAAAAGGGAACGTATGAAAATATCAGTAAGTATAGATGTCTCGGATTTGAAAAAAGCAGAAAAGTTCTATATTGACGCCCTCGGGTGTCAGAAAGTTCGAGACCAGGGGCCAGATATGGTTGTTCTTTCAGTAGAGAATTGCGATATTTATGTTCAGGAAAAAGCGGCAGGAACACTACCAACCACATCAAGTGACGTGGTTCGAGATTATAAAAGACATTGGACACCTGTTCATTTAGATTTTCTCTGTAAAAATATTGAAGAAATCGTTACTAAAGTAGTTATTCTAGGTGGATCACACGAAGGCGGCGATAGCGGAGAATGGGGATCTATCGCATATTGCGCTGATCCATTTGGTAACGGGTTTTGTGTTATTAATGAGTGATAATTCATAAACACATTTTGCACTAACCAGCCCCTTCAATGCGCCGGTGAGGGAGTCGTTAGTGTGGCGGAGAGTGAATGAAAAACAACTCTAAGTTCATACTTTCTGCGCTGATACTATTTTCTGTTGTTATGGGTGTATATGAACTGGTATTGTTTTCAAAAGAAATGGAAGTTTCAAGATCGCTTAGTTTTATTTGGGCTTTTGTATTTTTAGTATTTGTGGCCTTGTGGGTTAGCGAAGACAGCAAAGCATTCCCGGAAATTTATAGACCCTTCGACTATGGATATTTGGTGTTTCTCTTTTACATACTATATTTACCATATTATTTGGTAAAAACGCGGGGCATTATGAAAGGGGTTGCAATGCTATTAGGCTTTATATTTTTGTTCAATTTCGCATTGTTACTTCAGTGGCCTATTTTTTGGTTGAGTTAAAATGACGGCCGTCACTAACCAGTCCCTGCACACGGACGCATTGAAGCGGCGCACCTTTTGTGGTGAATACCACAAAAGGTGCGCCGCTTCAATTCGCCGGTGAGGGTGGTCCTTATGGAGGAATAGTAATGAAATATTGGAGGATATAAATGCATACACCTATAGAGTTTTACCTGGTAATTCCATGTGATCTTTTTCGCGCAGGCACGCCCACAAAACCCAAGTTCGATTATATCAGAACGAAACCCCCTCGAACTGATGATCAAGTTTTCGATCTAAAAATTGATCCTGATACCAATCTAATAGATCATAATTCTGGTGGTCTGAGTTTATTTAACAAACCAAAATTAGAAAACGGAGGAGATTGGTGGGTAATTCCCGCAGGTATAGATCTTCCTCGTGGATTCACAGTAACTAAAGATTTAACGGATGGTGTATTTAAAGGACATTATTCGATTAGATCACTAGAGAGCATTCATATAGATGACTGGAAAAATATTCTAAAAAAATGGGCCGAGGAAAATGCGATTAGTCTGAAGGAATATAGAAATAAAGGAGCTGTGTGATGTTTGGAACACAAGAATTAAGGCTAATTCGTTACGCAGTAAAAAAGACAATGGATGACCTGAGAAAGAGGCAAAATATATTAGATCCAGAAAGTGACGATGCTGTGGAAATAGCGAACGATTTATCTTTGTATTCTATAATACTTGAGAAAATAGCCGAAAAACCAGAAGTATAAAGTATAGAGCAAATAGAAGAAAAAAATGACAACATATCATAACCAGGTGTTCAACGCGGACATACCTCCGCGGCGGACTTTTTGTGCAGAATCGCACTAAAAGTCCGCCGCTACGGCATGCCGGTTAACCTGCGTTACAAAGCAATGTAGGGGAAGCAAATGGAAATAGATATTGACGAATTAACTGAAGAAGAACTTATTGCTCTAAACCATAGAGTCGTAGAAAGACTTAAATTCTTAGAAACTATGCATGCGTATAGCGAGATGATGCAATTTAGTCTGGGTGAGCAGGTTACTTTTCAGCCTCCGGGAAGGGAAAGGCAAATCGGCACATTAGTAAAATACAACAAAAAGTCTGTGACGATAATTACAGAATCCGGGCAAAAATGGAATGTTTCTCCACATCTTATAAGCAAAGTACAAGAAGCTAAGCATAAGGGGAAAACATCAGGAAAAGTTGTAGAACTATACAATGATACATAGTGTCATAACCAGCTACTCAACAAGGACGCACCTCAGCGGCGCACCTGTTAGTATGGTCGTTGAGGCTGTAGAAAAACCCAAGTTGAAGTATTTTTTAGATTATTTGATTAATATTGGAAAATCTTAACGTATGAACAAACATCAACACAGCGTAACCCAGAGCTCATTTATAAAGCCAAATCCTCATGAGTCAACACCGGTTTCAAAAATTGGGAAAAGACGCGCTAGAGGACAAAACAATTTAAAAATGATATATTTTTAGTTTTTCTACAGTCTCCTTATGGAATTGTATACTAGTCAAAAATGCGCTTACTGCCGTGCTCGTTTAACCATCCATCAAAAAGTGCGTGGTGGGGTGTGTGCCAGCCAATCTTGCAAATTGGAAAAAGCGAAGGAGGATGCTAGAAATCGGCGCGAATTACAAGCGCAACATTTAAGACAGCGAGTAGAACAGTTGTACCAGCAACAGAGCTTCAAGGCGGAACCTGATTCTGCAGCCATTGCCGTTTTACCAGCTAATACATTACAAATGCGGCCAATACCAGATTCCAGAAAAGTAGCGTTTGTCGGATATTTAAATATGATAGCTGATGAATTGGCTACGACCGATCTACAGAAGTTGGACGAAATAATAGACAAAAGAGTTAGTGATTACTGTGAACTGTTTGACGAGGAACGTAAGTTGCTGGGTAAAGCGTGCGCAACCTGTCGCGGGTATTGTTGTGTAACGGTTGGAGAAAAAAACGCTTTTCTTGATGCCATCATAATGCGCCGTTTTTGGCGAGAAAATCCGCAGTTAACCACTGGCCAACTGGTGGATTTGTATACTGGTTACATTGCGTCTGAATGTGTAGAACATTCATGTTTATACCATAGCGATTTAGGGTGTCGATTACCGCGTAATATGAGAGCGTATATTTGTAATGAGTATTTATGTCCACCTCTCCTTACACTACGAAACGATCTGAAACAGTTAGACTCACAGAATGTATTTGCTGCTGCTACGCGAAATCAGGATATAGTCCGTTTTGCATATTTCGACAAAGAACAATGTGTAAAGATGTGGCAAGAAAGTTACTAAGTTTATATTCAAGACTCATTGTTAGAGGGTCTGTGAATTTAAGTCTTAAATGTAATCATGATGTGTTCAAGCAGCTTGAAAGAAACTTGCTGGCGTTAAGCGAATAATATTTGAAAAACACTAAAGCCTGGCATGTAGAGCCTAGCTTGTAATTATAAGGTGACAGTTGTATCTGTCAATTATCTTTAAACGGATTACGATGGAGAACTGACGACTTTAAAATTAAATTCCGAAACTGATAAAATATATGAAAATTTCTGAAAAAAATGTTTTTGCAGGTGAAATTCGATTGGAAGGTGGTCGCTATATTTGGTCGAAATCCTCTGAGCTTCCATTATGTTTGATACAGCTTCGTTATGTAGACCATGGATATAGAAAAGCATGATTGTGAAGGAAATTGCATTTTAGATATAAGAGTATGTCTCCGGCCCATTCGTTGATAGAGAATGTCCGGGTGGGCTTTAGAAAACAAGATTAGTGTAACAGAACAAGACATCCGAGCTGCTGACGCAGACGGTGTAGGCGAGGAAATTTCATTTTCAGTGATTAGCAATCTAATTTTGCCGTTTTTGTGGAACCCAGGGAACCTCTGATTAATTCCGTGTATGGCAGAGATGGGGAATAAATTGGTAAGTGCGAGGCGAAAAACGCAGGGAATATCGGGAATATTTCCAAGTTTTCAACGAAGCAATTGACAATTTAGTCCTCATATATGCCATACACGGAGTTAATCAGAGGTTCCCTAGCTAGATGACGGCTGAAATAAACCATTTCCAGCACTTCGTGTCCGCCCTCCCGTAGGCCGTCCAGATGATTTCGGATAAGATTGAGCAAACGAAAATATAAATGCGAAGTGATGTATGGTTGCCGGCAGAGAAAACGAGAACAGCGAATATCTAAGAAGGGTAAATCGAGTCTTGGACTATTTGGATGAGAACTATTCAGAAGAACTAAGCTTAGAGTCATTAGCTGGTATTGCCAATTTCTCACCCTATCACTTTCATAGAATATTTAAGGGTATCGTTGGAGAGTCTTTGTTTAAATACACCCAACGAATTCGGGTCGAAAAGGCTGCTAATTTCTTAAAATACCAATCAAATCGTACGGTATCAGACATAGCGAGTGAGTGTGGATTTGGCAGCCCCGCGTCCTTCGCAAGAACTTTCAAAGAGTATTACGGAGTAAGTGCAACAGAATGGAAAAAAGGTACCCACAAGGAATATAGCAAGAATCGCAAAGTACCGAGCAAGGATTGTGAAGAAGTTAGCAAATCCTGGAAAGGAATTATCGTGTCATCCCTGTATATTGATCCATCTACTAATAACTCTAGGTGGAGAGTCAATATGTTAAACAGAAGTGCTATATCTATTGAAGTAAAGAAATTGCCTCAGGTCAGTGTGGCGTACATTCGCCATATTGGAGAATTTAAAGGCGAAACAGAAAAGTGGGCGGCTCTTTTTCACAGGCTAATGAAATGGGGTGGAGCCAGAGGTTTACTTAAGTGCCCAGGAACTGAATTTTTTACGGTGTTTAGGGATGATTTGAACCTAACCGATTATGCTAAGTTCAAAGCAGATGTATGTATTTCAGTTGATTCAAATACGAAACCTGATGGCGAGGTAGGTGTATCCATAATACCCGCTGGAGCATACGCTGTGGCAAGCTTTGAGATTGATGGGGATGAATTCGAACAGGCATGGGACCTGGTTTATAGCGAGTGGCTCCCAAGTAGTGGGTATCAGCCAGATGAGCGATGTTGTTTTGAACGCTACTTGAATGATCCAAAATTACACCCCAAGAATAAGCACGTAATAGAAGTATGTATTCCAGTTAGGCCGCTGTAGTATGGATATATTAGAAATGAAACGTATATAACAAGGCCGGTCAAGAAGGACAGGGAGACCACACCCGATAATAGGCACACCTCAAGCTAACAACAAAGAGGTGTTCGTTTGTACTGGATGACTTGCAGGGAGAAAATATGTCAGTGTCAGTAATTTATGTTAGTGGAGGAACAACATCCAGGGACCGAGTATTTGTGCTGACGGAGGCCTAGGACTTCCTGTTCATTCTTCTTCACGATAAAGTACTAGGGTTTTGTAATATCTAGTGAATACAGCCCTGTACCGGGTAAGCAACATCCTATATTGCGGGATAGTACTTTATTCCTATAATATATCCTACTTTGTCCCTGGCTAGGAGCCATTTGGAAAAACTAATTCTTATTTAATTAGTGTGGCAGTTGATATTCGAGGTTTTCCTATAGATATCATGCTATTTCTAAGACCAAGTGTGAATTATTTTAGAGAGAACATTTAGGAAGACATCCTTGTTTATTTTGGCGTTTGCCAGGACCACACTGCATGACCGTAAGATCTTTAGATATTGACATAACAAAGGGTATTTTAACTATAGGCATGGTATTTGCCCATGTAATTCAACTATTAGCATTTCAGCCTAATGTATGGTTAAGCAATATTTCTGGGGTTGCCAATTTAGTCTCATTTTCCGGGTTTTATTTTTGTTTCGGATATGCGGTGTGGACTGCCTATCTTCAAAAAGAAACGCCTCCTTGGAAGTCAGTCATTCGAACCGCTATTAAGTGCTACATTGCTTTTTTGGTTTCAGGTATTGCCTTCCTGACTCTTGTATCCAATAAACCTCTAGAGATACAATTGGTATTAAAAGTCGCTTTGTTGCGCGTAATCCCGGGTTATTCCGAGTTTCTTATTTCTTTTGCACTAATTGTAATTTTATCAAGTATATTTTCGTCGCTTATTACCAAGTGCATAACTGGTAAAAATATATTGTACGCATCTTTAGCATGTAGTGTATTTATGTTTTTACCAAAGCATATCTCCTTTGACCCGTATGTTGGCCTATTTATCGGCGGAAAAGGCTATGCCTATTTTCCTGTGATCCAATATCTACCACTTTTTCTATTTGGTGCTTTTTTGGCCCGATATAATTTTGGCTTCGATAAGAGACTATTTTTCGTTTCTGTTGGTTTGGTTTTGGTATATTATATTCTTACTCTATACGATGTTCAGGCAAGCCGATTTCCACCGTCGCTGTTATGGATAGTTGGCTCGGCCGGCCTTACTTACATTTATTATGGAATAGCCGTTTTTATTGGTAACAATGCTACAAGATTCATTAAATTTTATTTAAACGTTGTAGGCCAAAATGTTTTGCTCTACCTGGTAGTGAGCAATATAATTATTTTTACTCTTGTCGCACTTGGATTGTCTAAGAGTTTGAACGTGTTTGAATCCGTTTTCGTGTTTGCTGCGATAATGTTAGGTATTTTATTCCTTCACTATATTAGTGTCGATTTTAGCACAACCGACAAACGAATGAGATAAGCGGGTCCCCTACGAATTCTCTCGACCTTTCCTGTAGTGGAACTAAACAGAACAATGGCATACACAATATTCTATGGTTATTACTCGCTAAAGCTAAATAATCTAGAAAACAACCGGAATATTGTAAATATATCGTTCATTTGTTTTTACGTCGTGATTTTACGAGAGTTTGAGAAAGATTTCTCTGTTTTGGGTTATGCTTTTGCAGCAATGCCGATTGCATTGCAAATACATTTGATGCTTAAATCAATTCGGCTTATCCGACTCAATAGGGCAAGCAATAATTCTTAGATCCGAGTCTACATTAACAATTCTTTTTTTGGCGGAGCGGTAGCATGAAATTATCCTTCTTTCTTTCCTTAACACTCTTGGTATTTGTTTCGTGTACAAGAACGGAAAAAGGTCTTGTATTTGGTATACCCAGCTACGAAAAGCGCCATGTCCAAGTCTCAAACATGGATCTGGAGATACTGGAAAAAGCAAAATATATATTAAAAGACAAAGATCACTGGACAAATGACAAGGCAAGGACCTGTACCGGTCAACCGCCTTTCAATTTGTACTGTGTGCTTGAGAAGGCATCAATCGATATAGACGGTATTTACATACACAGGCGTCCAGCTCTTCAAGAAGTGAGATTTACCATCGACGATAAATTCAAAGAGCGATGGCGCGTACATCGGCTGGCCGATTTTAACGGACACCCTGGTACGACATACGAGGATGTCATTGGCGTATTGGACGAAAGCATAGGCCGAATAAAACACAAACTGTCGTCTTACTCGACGCGCGATTCGAAAAAATAATGATTGTCCGTTCCTTAGACAACTAATATTGATTATGACGTAGAAAATTTCAACGCACCACTGAGAGCAACAACGGTAACAATATATTATTGATTTACGCCGTGAAAGGCATGTCGGCGTTTAAACTGAACACAAATGGAATAGGTTACCATAATGAACACTTACGTCTTGTTGTTTAGGGGTATTAATGTCGGCGGTAGGAATACTATACACATGAAAACGTTAGTTGATGCGTTGACTAACTGCGGTTGTCGACATGTGAAAACCTATAATCAGAGTGGTAATGTTGTGTTACAAAACCCAACGCCGCCCGGCGAGTCAATATGGCTCTCCATAGGAAACGCTGTTGGCTTTTCGCCCGATATCATCACTTTATCCCGCCTCCAATTTTCTAACGCAGTCAAAAACAATCCATTCACTGCTAAAGATGGCAAAACAATTCACTTTTATTTTTACCCGATACAAGCTAAACCTAATATAACCCGGTTAGAAAAACTAAGGTCCCCTAGTGAGGCATATAAGATAGTAGATTCGGTATTCTATTTATACGCGCCCGATGGTATTGGTCGCTCTAAACTGGTTGCTGGTTTAGCAAGCTGTTTGGACTACTCCGTCACAGGTCGCAATTTGAACACCATACTAAAGTTGGATAAATTAATGTCAGACATTGCTAGAGAAGGAGTGTGAAAGTGGTCATGCATAAAGGCAGTTGTCATTGTGGCACCGTACAATACGAAGTAGACGCACCAGAGGATCTTGAGGTCACCGACTGCAATTGTTCCATATGCTCAAGAAGCGGTTATTTACATTTAATCGTACCCAAATCCAAATTTAAACTTTTAGACGGAGAATTTAATTTGATCACATACACCTTCGACACTCATGAAGCAAAACATTTGTTTTGTAAAACCTGTGGAATTAAGTCATTTTATATACCCAGGTCTCACCCCAATGGGGTTAGTGTCAATGCTCGTTGTTTGGACAAAGGAACTGTCAAGTCCATGAAAATAGAAACCTTTGACGGTTTACACTGGGAGGAAAGTATACACACACTCAAATCCGTTGAAGACTGAGTTGTAGTGTATTATGTAATTAGGCATTAAGACTTTGGGTTTTACTGATTGCCGGAGACAAAGGCACTGTTATCCAGAATGTTGACCCCTGTCCTATTGCACTAGAGACACCGATTTGTCCGTTCATCATTTCCACCAGGCTCTTGGATATTGTGAGACCTACACCGGTTCCATCGACTCCTTCATAACGCCCTACACGTTCAAATGGCTCAAATATTACTTGTTGCTCTTCTTCAGACAGACCCAGTCCGGAATCTGTCACTTCAATTCGAGCATACCCTTGATCCAGATGAACAACGCAGCTAACCTGTACGTGACCGTGTTCTTTGTTGTATTTAATTGCGTTGGATAGTAAGTTTATCAAAATTTGTTTAAACCGTGTTGAGTCAACTCGGACAAAGGTTTCCGTATCTAACTGCTTGTAATCCAATGATATTCGGTTTTGCTCAGCTAACGGAGAGATAAAACCAATAGATTCAGATATGACGCCATCCAAGCGACAATCATCAAGATTACACGGTAATTTTCCCGCTTCGATCCTGGACAAATCCAATATTTCACCTATTAGCTCCAACAGATGCTCCCCGCCTTTGAGGATTTCTTGTACAGATTCTCTACTAGAATCATTTAATGAATCGTCGTAAAAGAGCAGTTGACCGAATCCTAATATTGCGTTTAAGGGCGTTCGTAATTCGTGGCTCATATTGGATAAGAATTGCGTCTTCGCGTGGCTCGCCTGTTCTGCTTGTTCTTTTGCTTTAACAAGTGCTGCTTGCGCCAGCTTTTGCTCTGAGATATCGTTAAAAAGCACCACATAACCTTTAAGCTTTCCTTTCCATAAAATGGGGCTTCTGGTTAAATGCACCGGGAAAGTGGAACCGTCTTTACGGATAAAGGTATTTTCACTACGGTACAAAATGTGGGGCGCGTCTATTTCAAGTACGCCCCAAAACCTGGAAGGGTCCATCTCCGGCCCAATGACACTCAACATATCACTACCTAAATATTCTTCTGCACCAGAACCACCTAGCAATTCAATACACATTGGATTTACAAAGGTACAAATACCATCCGTGTCGACACCAAAAATACCTTCGCCTGTAGATTCCAAGAGCAATCTTACTCTTTGCTCACTATTCTGGAGTTGGCCTACGAAATGTTCTAATCTCTCTTGCTTTCTATTTAGTGCTGCTGCTATAGCATCGAGTTCATCAGCATTTTCATTGTCAATCTGGGATACATATTCAATTTTTTCTTTAAATCCTCCAGCTTCCGACTTTTCTATAAAGCGATTTATGATACTCAGCTTATGAATAATTAGTTTTTCAACTAATAAGAAAATGAACATAGCCACAATTAGTGTTTTAATTGCATTGGATGCCAAGATCAACCAAAAACGATGCAGCAACCTTTGATAGACTACCGATAAATCGGCCTCAATGTATAACTCACCCAGGTAACGCATTTTCTCGTTATAATAGTACTCTATAGGAATTCGTTCTTGCATGACCTCTTTGATTTTTACTGTTCCGCTGGACACATACACCTTGCCATTTACGTAAATAGCCGCATAGTTAATTCCCGGTAGCGCATTAATACCCTTTAGGGCAACTCCCAGCTCCTCCTTATCATCCAGCCAAAGATTGGAAGATAGTGTACCCAGAAGACCCAGCTCTACATCACGAAGGGTGTTATGGATTCCGAGGATATCTTTCTTATAGTCACTATAGAGCTGAAAACCGGTAAGAATCAGAGTTAACACAGAACTAAACAGGATGATGTTAACTGCTAATTTTTTGGATAGATTTTTGTTAAGTAAAACCAAGCGGATTCTCACTTAAGAAGGGTTAATTTCGTCAATTATGTTTTTTTGATATAGATCCTTATAGGTACCGTCTTGCTTCATTTTTTTTAGCTCCCTGCTCATGAGGGGAATCAGATTTGAATGGCGTTTGTGCATATACATGTACATTTCCCGTGACGCCAAGTATTTGCGCTGTTCATAGGGAAAG
This sequence comes from Gammaproteobacteria bacterium, assembly GCA_029882975.1. Classification (NCBI taxonomy): domain Bacteria; kingdom Pseudomonadati; phylum Pseudomonadota; class Gammaproteobacteria; species Gammaproteobacteria bacterium. Next base: position 166,380 of record JAOUJW010000008.1, on the reverse strand, counting down.
TAATTTAAACTTTTCATCAAGTACTTAGCCGGAACGCTTTGGTAAAGGATAACGTCCACTCGCTGATTTTTAAGAAGCTTAAACATTTGCTCCGGACTTTTAACTTTAACCAGGCTCTTATAAGCGGTCACATGTTTATCGTAAATTTTCCATCCGCGTATGTAGGCTATATTGTATGGCTTTAGATCCTCCCAACTTTCTATTTTTATATTGTGATTGTTGGTGTATGCCGTAAATTGCAAATCCATTATTTTCTCCGGCACCAGTAACAAGTTTTTGTTCTTCTTTTCCAAACCTTTGATACGAGCTATCAAGCCATCATCAAACCCTTGCGTCACATTTTTCAGAGAACTGGAAGAGGGTAGATGTACGGTACGCACCTCCCGCTTTAAACGTTTAAAGAGGGCGTGGACCAATTCTGGGTAAAAGCCCTCGTTATCCCCCTTGATCATGGGCGCTGAACTACCCGAGTTGATAATCAGCACTCGAGGTTCTGCTCCCAGATAGGGTGAAAACCATAATAAAAACAATATATTAATAATTAGCAAGTGTTTCATAGTCATTTACCTTACGCTATCCCTTGCAGGAATAGTGCATAATCTGGATCTCAACCTATTGTGTAGCTAACCATGGAGCCGACCACAGGACTAGCGAGCACTCCCTCGTAACATATTGTATTATTGTATAAAAACACGATAAAAAGGTTACTGTGGGTGAATTATTTGTAAAATGTATTTGACAAACTAGATCTTAATAAATATCCATGAATCAACTATTCGTCTACGGCACTTTGCGCCGTTATTTTGGCGGCAAGGTTCAAACACGACTGGCTCAGTGCAGCCAATTTGTTGGTGAAGCCACTATGCAGGGTTTGCTTTACGAAATTGATGGCTACCCTGGCGCAGTGGAGTCCTCCGAGCCCGCGCACTGTGTCTTTGGAGAATTGTACGCCTTGGTCCAACCCAGTACTCTGAGTTGGCTGGACCGGTACGAGGAATGCGGTTGCGAGTTCCCGTATCCGCAGGAATATGAGCGCAAACTCATTGATATCGTTATGTATACCGGCGAGCCCCAAACTGCTTGGGCGTATATTTACCAAAGGAAAACCGGGAATTTGCAACGGATTGAATCCGGGGACTACGTGCGCTTTAAATGTATTCGGTAACTATCAAACCAGCGATTCTATTGTGGACATAAATTCTCTTATATTGATGGGCTTTTTCAAATAACGATCAAAACCTGCCGCCAATCCCCTCTCCACATCCCGATTCATAGCGTTGGCGCTAATTGCAACCACCGGAGTATGTTTTAAATTCTCGTTAGCTTTGATACGCTTAATAACCTCGTAACCATTTAATTGGGGGAGATTGATATCCAATAGAATTAAATCCGGTTTATACAACTCTGCCATTTCCAACCCAAGGGATCCGGAATGCGCCGAAATCAGTTTGTGCGGCGTACCGCTCAGTATTTTATTCACCAAGCGCAAATTAGCCGGGTTATCTTCCACGTATAAAATGGTTTTGCAATCTACATCCACTTCAGTATCGTCAATAGTGAGATTCTTCAGTAGCGTTGTTGTTCGATTATTCTGCGACAATACGTCTCCTAAGTGGATATCCACCCAAAACGTACTACCAACCCCTGGCTCGCTTATGTAACCGATGTTTCCCCCCATAATTTCTATGAGCTGTTTGCTGATCACTAATCCAATTCCACTGCCCTCTACATCGGAACTTTCTGCGCCTAATCGCTCAAATGAGATAAATAGTTTATCCTGCAAATCTATTTCGACTCCGTGACCGGTGTCGCTGATAAGAATGCGGATTTCATTGTCGGGTAGTGGCTTGACGTCCAATGTCACTCGACCGCCCACTTTGTTGTATTTTACCGCATTGGATAGCAAGTTAATCATGACCTGCTTAAAACGGGTATAGTCCGCCCAAATTATAAACGGGGCGTTTGAACTGATATTGTCGACTATGGAAATTTCGCGCTTATGGGCTAAAGGTGAGATAAGCGTAAAACAATCTTCAATAACTTGATTGAGACTGAGATTTTCCATGGATATGGGCATTCTACCCGATTCGATTTTGGACAAATCCAAAACGTCGTTAATTAACTCCAGCAAGTGGTTACCGGCTTTTACAATTTCATTAATACTTTGCAAATCATCTTCGTTCTTGGCCGTCATCATTAGGACTTGCGAAAATCCCAGAATCGCGTTCATGGGAGTTCTAAGTTCATGACTCATGCGCGACAAAAATTCCGATTTACTTCGGTTTCCTTCTTCTGCCAATACTTTTGCTGACTCCAACTCTTGCTCGACTTTCTTGCGCGAAGTGATATCAGCCCAATACCCAATAATCTCTATGGGGTTACCTTCACTATCTCTGATTAAGCGCAATTGGTCATGAACCCAGATATACCCACCATTAGCCGCTTTGAAACGGTATTCATGCGTGTGTTTTCCGTGTTCGAACAGCGCCCCTAAATTGGCCAGCAATGCATCTTTATCATCCGGATGAATATTAGACATCCAAAATAAAGGATCATCAGTAAACTGGGTTGGCCGATATCCAAATTGATCCCAGACATTTTCACTGACAAATGTCGCTGCGAAATCGCCATGGGCGTTGCAAGTGTAAATGACCGCCGGGCTGTTGCTAAGCAGGTCGAGCATTCGCCTCTCACTGTTCTTCAGTGCTTGAGAACGTTCTTTTACCAATTCCTCTAAGGAATCTCTATGCCGTTCTAACTCAACTTCTGCTTCTTTTAAAAAAGTTATGTCTTGAGCTACCGCATAAACACAATCCGATTCAGCATCCGCAACGGCGTTCCAATGCAGCCAAACATAGCGATCATCTGAATTTCGGTAACGGTTCACAAAATTGATGCAGGCACCGGAACCGTTGGCCAAATCAGCCGCTTGCTCTACAGTTAGCCCTCTATCATCCGGATGGACAAAACTTAGATAGGGCTGCGCTTTGAGTTCTTCGTCCGTGAAACCCAGAGTCTTGCTCCAACCGGGTGAAAGCTCCAGGAAATAGCCACTGTTGGATGCTTTACACATCATATGGCTGGACAAAGTGAAATATTTTTCCCTATCCTGTAGCGCATCACGCTGTGTCGTGATGTCTCGCATGATTAATACAAAATAATCCACTTCATTCTGGGAATCCAGTACCGGCTCTATTAACCAATCCCAATACGTAGCTCCATTGTGGTGCTCTGATAAGAACTCAACAGGGTAGCCTTTGGCTCGATATGGGGTTTTCTCGGCAAGAACCTTATGAAATATCGCCTCGGAATCTTTCGCCACAAATTCGAAATGGTTTTTGCCCGAAAGGAACCCTATTGGTTTTCCTAAGGTGTTGGCGTAAGCGTCATTAACACGAATATAGTTAAAGGCTTTATCCAGCAGCGCATAACAGGTGAAAGAATGTTTAAACAACAGATCAATCAATCGATGTTCATTAGCTGTCACCCGCGTGACCCTTTTGGTTAGTTGTTCTGAAAAGGCACACCATGCTATCACTTTGAATTGACAGTACCAATAATCATGATTGTAAAATTTATGTATGTAAAATAAGTTGCAGTCTGCAAATAGACAAAATGTCGACGCTTGCGGAGGGTTCGGATTGGCCCTACACTGCGAACATTCAGGTGTGATCTATGAAAAACTCTATCGAATTCAACCAAGTTTGATGTGAACCGGTCAAGCACATACCGGAAGGGTAAGCACCTACAAGGAGTTCGCAAAAGCTTTACAATCCAAAGTGTGGCGATCCGTCGTTAGGGCAATGGCAAAAAACCCAAGACTCATTGAGGTCCCCTGTCATCGCGTAGTGCTGGTAGCGTGGGTGGCTATGCCTTGGGTTCGCACAAAAAACACAGTTATTGCAACAAGAAGGGGTGGAGATTGCCAAAGGGAAAGTTACGGATGCGGACAAGTTTTTGTTCCGCTTCTAACCGTCAATCCGCATTGGCCTTCAGGTTAACCACGCTCTTCTTAGGGTTGGCTTTATCAATGGCACCGCTGACATCACCAGCCAAGGAGAGCGTTTGTTATGGCAGTACCCTAAAGGGGCGTTTGAAAAACGGAGTAAAACTCCCGGAGCAGGGCGACAATTTCGTTTCCTATGGCCGGTTACCGGAGCTCGCCGGCAGAACTTATGTGCATAGCCGGGTACGCGACATCGTGGTACAAGCGTATTACCACCTGAGTAAAAGCCATCCAAACACGGTTTTTAAATACGCGGAAACCGGTTTCAAAAATGGGGGTCCGTTTAAACCGCACAAAACCCATCAGAACGGACTTTCCATTGATTTTATGGTGCCTGTTGTGAATGCCCAGGGTCAATCCACCCTATTTCCTACAACACCTTTTAACCGTTACGGTTACGACGTGGAATTTAATCGAAAAGGACAGTTTCAGGGCTACCGTATAGACTTTGAGGCTTTGGGTGCCCACATTGTCGCATTGCATCAGGCTGCCAGAAATCAAGGCATGGATTTGTGGCGCGTCCTGTTTGCTCCGGAGTTGCAAGAATTTATATATAAAACCCAACACGGAAACTACATTAGAAAACATGTACTAATCCCCAAGAAAAAATCTTGGGTGCGCCACGATGAACATTATCATGTGGATTTTAAGCTGCCTTGCAAACCCTTATAGGACGGTTCTACAACCACAAAAAAAAGGCTGCACTTGCCAGCATAGTGCAGCCTTTTGGTTTGTCTCTACGACAGAGTTTATGCCGTTAACACTGCTTTGATTTTTTTCATAGCGTTGTTTTCCAGCTGTCTGATGCGTTCGGCAGACACATTGTATTGCGCAGCCAACTCATGCAGGGTGGATTTTTTCTCGGACAGCCAACGCTTGTGTAAAATGTCTCGGCTTCTGTCATCCAATGATTCCAATGCCGATGTCAGCTGCTGTGAGTTATGTTCTGCCGTGTTGGCTTGTTCCAATTGCATGCTGGGCTCATGCCGCAGGTCCTGCAAATAGCCCGAGGGAGCGGGAGAGTAGTCATCGTCATCGCTGCCATCACTATAGCCGTCAAAGGACGTATCCTGACCGCTCATGCGTTTTTCCATCTCGAGTACGGTTTTAGGCTCTACATTCAGATCCTTGGCAACCGCTTCCACTTCCTCCTGGCTGAACCAGCCCAGGCGCTTTTTGCTTTTTCGTAGATTGAAAAACAATTTTCGCTGAGCCTTTGTGGTGGCCAGCTTAACGATACGCCAATTACGTAAAATGTACTCATGGATTTCGGCTCGAATCCAATGTACCGCGAAAGAAACCAAGCGTACATTCATGCTGGGATCAAAGCGCTTCACGGCCTTCATCAAACCGATATTGCCTTCTTGAATCAAATCCGCCTGAGGCAGTCCATAGCCGCTGTAACCACGCGCCACGTGAACCACAAACCGTAGATGAGACAATACCAATTGCCGCGCTGAATGCAAATCGCCGGCTTCCCGCAGTTCGGTAGCCAGTTGAGATTCCTTCTCCGCACTGAGCATAGGAATTTGGTTGACCGCCTGGATATAAGTCTCCAAACTGCCTGTCGGATTGACCAAATCCACGGTTAAACTAGTGTTCATTGTCGTCACGTCTCCTTAAGGATTCATAAGGGTTTTCTAATGTATATTCTAGCACTCTATGGGTGAGAGTGCCAAAATTTCAAGAAGTTCACACAATATTCACAACCACTAATTTATCATTTAGGTTCAATGGCTTGCAAGTGTCGTCCTACGGCGAGCCAGGCTCCCCCCAGACCCAGAAATACACCGGTCGCGATTATGAGCAAACTCTCACGAAAATCGACACCACCCACCGTAAACGTACTGTTGTACAAAAACGCCAAGTGATCCAGCGGTCCCTTCAACAGCGCCAAAAACACCACCACCAGGAACCAAGCCAATATCGCACCAAATAGACCATACCACAGCCCGGTATACAAAAAAGGTCTGCGAATGAAGCGATTCGTGGCACCGATCAGCTTAGTTACCACAATTTCCTGGCGCCGGTTGTAAATGGTCAGCCGAATGGTATTACCAATCACTAACAGCACCCCCACCCCCAACAATGAGGCCAACAACAACACCGCTCGTTCACCGGCTTGAATCATGGCACTCAAACGCTTGACCCACTGCATATCCAGTTGCGCCTCTTCCACCGCACTGTGTTGCTGCAATTTGGACACCAGCAAATCCAGCTGGACCGGTTGATTATATTCCAGTGTGGGTTTAACAATAAGCACCGCCGGCAAAGGATTCTGCTGTAATAACTCCAAGGCGTCCCCGAACCCGGACTGCTGTTTAAACTCTTCCAGCGCCTGCTGCGGTGACACGTAGTGAATACTTTCCACGCCATCCCAGCGCTGCAACGCACCCTTCAGTTGCTTGGCCATGGCGTCGCTGATGCCCTGTTTCAAGTACAAACTGATTTGCGCCGCGTTTTGCCATTGGCCGGATAGCTGCTGCACATTTGACAGAAGAATGTGTAAGCCAAAGGGTAGAGCCAACGAAATGGCAATGACAGCGGATGTCATCAGGGTAGAGAGGGGGGTTCGCCATAGCTGCCCCAAGGAGGAAACTGCCACCCACAGGTGGTGTGAACAATAGACATTCAGTGTGGAACGGTGACGCACCCGCGAAGGTGCGTCTTTTGCCAATTCCTTAACTTTGGGATTGCGCAATCGGTTGGCCGGTTTTCTCATGCTGGCAACCATTATTGCCTTAGCAATTCCTGGGTGGGGCCATCGGCCACCAAAGCTCCACCTTTGAGAGCGATCAAACGATGGTTGAGCCGTGAGATTAACTCCAGGTCGTGGGTTGCAATGAGTACCGTCACCCCCACTTGGTTGAACTGCTCGAATAAGCTCATGATTTCCCTGGACAACTCCGGATCCAAGTTACCTGTCGGCTCATCAGCCAGCAGCACGGGCGGACGGTTAACTACCGCTCTGGCAATACCGACACGTTGCTGCTCCCCGCCGGATAAGGTTTCCGGATACATGCGCTCTTTCCCCAATAGTCCGACCTTATCCAAAGCGGCCCGAACTCGGCGCCCGGTTTCACTGTGATGCTCCCCCGCGATCACCAAAGGCAGGGCTACATTATCAAATACGGTTCTGTCGTCCAATAAATTATGGTTCTGAAACACCATACCGATTTTCCGGCGCATATATGGAATCTGTCGCTTGCTCACCCGTGACAGGTTTTTTCCGTCCAACACCACCTCACCCTGTGTCGTCCGTTCGATCAAAGCAATGAGTTTGAGTAAGCTGCTTTTTCCCGCACCTGAATGACCCGTCAGAAAAGCCATTTCACCTTTTTGTAAATGGCAGCTCACATTGACCAGCGCTTCCTGGCCTCCGGGGTACCGCTTGTGCACATTAACAAACTTGATCATAACCGGGCGAAATAGGGACCTTAATCTCTAGACAATAAGGCATCCACAAATTCCTCTGCCTCGAAAGGACGTAAATCTTCCACCGTCTCGCCAATACCGATGAACCGGATGGGCAAACCCAGTTGCTTGGCAATGGCAAAAATCACCCCCCCTTTGGCGGTCCCATCCAGCTTGGTCAAGGTAATGCCACTTACTGATACAGCATCATGAAATTGTTTTGCCTGGACGATGGCGTTTTGGCCGATACCCGCATCCAGTACCAACATTACTTCATGGGGGGCACCGGGATCCAATTTCCCCAGAACGCGGCGCACTTTTTTCAATTCTTCCATTAAATTGGATTGTGTGTGGAGCCGTCCTGCTGTGTCGGCTATTAAAACATCAATACCGCGAGCTTTGGCGGATTCCAGGGCATCAAATATCACTGAGGCCGAATCGGCACCTGTGTGCTGTGCCACTACAGGAATGTCGTTGCGCTTGCCCCATTCCTGCAATTGTTCCACCGCAGCAGCACGAAATGTGTCACCGGCCGCCAATAGCACCGAATGACCCTGATCTCTTAGCCGTCGCGCCAATTTACCGATTGTGGTGGTTTTTCCTGCGCCATTCACCCCTACCATTAATATGACAAATGGGGAATGACTGGGATCGATCTGTAGTGGAGCGCTGCTATTGTGTAAAATCTTGAGCATATCTTCACGCAGTGCAGCAAACAACCCGGTTTGATCCGCCAATTGCTTACGCTCTACCCGTTGGGTTAAGTCCTGTACAATACTCTGTGTGGCTTCTACACCCACATCCGCACTGAGCAATTGCATCTCGATCTCTTCCAGTATGTCGCTATCTATGCTTTTTTGGCCCAATAATAAATTGGCCATGCCATCGGTGAGGTTGGAACGGGTTCTTTGCAGGCCGCTGCGCAGCCGCCCCACCAAACCTGCGGATGTTTTTTCGACATCCGTTTGCTCGGCACTGGAACTTTTTTGTGCATTTTCTCCGGAAGATTTACCTTTTTTGAAACCAAACATAATGAATAACGGTCATAGTGTTAACAAAACAGGCTATGAAGCCTCTCTCGGCCTGTCGCTTTCGGCGTCACGCCCGTCGCGACCATCGCCCATCCGTGGGCACAATCTGTGGCCTTCGAGGCATTATGCCATCCCGGCAAGAGCCTGTTTACTTTATACGGAAATCCAGGATTGTGGTCAAAACCCCGGTGCGGATTATTAATATTTTCTTATTATGCTTTCTTTATCTGTTGGTTTCACTACAATCTTATAAAAATAATAATGGAGCTATTTTCGGTCTTTAGCAACAATCACTTAGAAGAGAGTCAGGAATGAATAGACGTCTACAGGCGCTTAGCGGCGCGGCATTGGCTTTTATTGTGGCGGGCTGCGTTTCTACACCTACGCAACAGACACAAAGCCAACCACAAGCCCAGGCAGCAACAACAAACTATAGGCCCGGAGATGTGGTGGAATTCAAACTGGATAATGGACTTAAGATTCTGGTAAAGCCGGACCATCGTGCCCCGGTGGTGGTATCCCAGGTTTGGTACAAAGCCGGAAGCAGCTATGAGACCAATGGGAGCACCGGTGTCGCCCACGTTTTAGAACACATGATGTTCAAAGGAACCGACAAACTGGGTCCTAACGAGTTCTCTAAGATCATTTCCGCCAATGGTGGCCGCGAAAATGCGTTTACCGGCCAGGATTACACCGCCTATTTCCAACAACTGGAAAAAAGCCGCTTAAAAATCAGCTTTGAACTGGAAGCCGACCGGATGCAAAACCTTAATCTGTCCGCCGAAGAATTTGGTAAAGAAATTAAAGTAGTCATGGAAGAACGGCGCATGCGAACGGAAGACAACCCGCAAAGCCTTACCTATGAACAATTCAACGCCACCGCATTTATGACCAGTCCATACCACCACCCGGTCATCGGCTGGATGGATGATTTACAAAACATGGAAGTGGCTGACGCCCAACTGTGGTACAACAACTGGTACGCACCCAATAACGCCACAGTGGTGGTAGTGGGTGATGTGGAGCCACAAGAGGTGCTGCAATTAGCGCAAAAATACTTCGGTCCGGTCAAGCCCAGAGCTGTACCCAAATTAAAACAACAAGTCGAGGCCGAACAAAAAGGCCAACGTCGCGTCACCGTCAAAGCTCCGGCTCAATTACCCTATTTGTTAATGGGATTCAAGGTCCCCGTGGTGAAAACCAGCCAAAGCGAGTGGGAACCCTATGCCCTGGAAATGCTGGCCTACGTACTGGATGGCAGCAACAGCGCCCGGTTTGCCAAGCATCTGGTGCGCGGATCGGAAGTCGCTGCCGGAGTCAGCGCCGGTTATGATCTGTACAGCCGCATGGGGGATTTGTTCACCATTTCCGGCATGCCGGCACAAGGCAAAGATGTGGCCACGCTGGAAAAAGCCATTATGGAGCAAATCGACAAACTGAAAACAGAACCGGTTACTGCAGAAGAACTGCAACGCATCAAAACCCAGGTGGTCGCATCCAAGGTCTATGAAAAAGACTCTGTTTTCTACCAGGCCATGCAAATCGGCACCTTGGAAACAGTCGGTCTGGACTGGCGTCTTATGGACCAGTATACCGACCGGTTTCGTGCGGTCACTGCGGAACAAGTACAGCAAGTGGCAAAGAAATATTTAATCGATCAATATCTGACGGTTGCCATCTTGGATCCCCAGCCAATAGATAACACAAAAATGCCACGCCACAGCATGGGAGGCCGTCATGGGCGCTAGTTTAAAAAATGGTTTATTTGTTTGTATGCTGACCGGGTTGGTCGCGCCTGTCTTTGCCACCCCTAATATTCAGCATTGGACCAGCGAAAGCGGTGCTCAAGTGTACTTTGTCGCCTCTCCGGAATTGCCTATTGTGGATCTTCAGGTTGTCTTTGATGCAGGCAGCGCCCGCGAATCGGGCAAAAGTGCGACTGCATTAATGACAAACGGTATGTTGAGTGAAGGCGCCGGAAAACTCAGTGCTCAGCAAATCTCAGAGCGGTTCGACTCTTTAGGGGCTCAATTCGGCAACAGTTCTCACCGGGACATGTCGGTATTCAGTTTGCGCTCCCTGTCTGAAGCCCAAACTCTGCAACCGGCCTTGGAGCTGTTCAATACCATATTGACCCAACCCAGCTTTCCCAAGAAAGCTTTTAACCGGGAGAAAAACCGCCTGCTATTGTCCATAGACCAGCGTAAACAATCGCCGGGTGATATAGCCGATGAAGCCTTTTTTAAAGCGCTCTATGCCGATCACCCTTATGCAACCCTGCCCGAGGGGGATGCGAAAAGTGCCGCCGGCCTGACTATTAAGGATTTAATACAGTTTTACCAACAGTACTATGTTGCTAAGAACGCCGTGATTGCGATTGTCGGTAACCTGGACCGTGACGGAGCAGAACAAACCGTAGCCACTGTGTTAAAAGGCCTGGCCTCAGGAGCAAAAGCATCACCCTTAGCCGATGTGGCAATGCTAAAAAAAGGAGAGGAGTTGTTCCTGCAACACCCATCCTCACAAACCCATATCATCATGGGCAGCCCCGGCATGAAGCGTGGGGATCAGGATTATTTTTCACTATACGTAGGCAATCACATCCTGGGAGGCAACGGTCTGGTGTCACGCCTGAGCAATGAAATTCGGGAAAAACGCGGACTGTCTTACAGCACCTACAGTTACTTTAGCCCCATGCGCAAAGAAGGCCCTTTTGTTATGGGACTACAAACCCGCAATGATTCTGCCGAGGCGGCTTTAAAGGTGTTAAAAGATGAGCTGAAAAAATTTATCAGCCAAGGCCCCAGCGCCGAAGAGCTCCAGGCCTCCAAAAACAATATTACCGGTGGATTCCCTTTAAACCTGTCCAGCAATAAGAAGATTCTCGGTTATATTGCCATGATTGGCTTTTACGAATTGCCCTTGGATTATTTGGATAAATTCAATGCGGCGGTGAATGCGGTTACGGTTGAAAGCATCAAAGACGCCTTTGCGCGCCGCATTAAACCGGATAATATGGTCACGGTTTTAGTGGGGGACAAAGGAAAACAATAATGCAAAAAATACAACTACAAATACTGGACCCGCGTATTGGCAAGGACATCCCTTTGCCGGAATATGCCACTTCGGGCTCCGCAGGTATGGATCTGCGTGCATGCCTGGATGAGGCATTGGAAATTAAACCGGGGGATACGCATTTAATACCCACCGGGATTGCTATTCATATCGGCGAAGCCGGTCTGGCTGCGGTATTGTTACCACGGTCCGGCCTGGGGCACAAACATGGGATTGTTTTAGGAAATCTGACCGGCCTGATTGACTCGGACTATCAGGGTCAATTGTTTGTCTCTTGCTGGAACCGCGGCAAAGAACCCTTTACTGTCAACCCAGGTGAACGCATTGCGCAAATGGTTTTTGTACCCGTGGTACAAGCGCAATTTGATATTGTGGATTCCTTTGATGAGAGCCATCGTGGTGCCGGAGGTTTCGGCCATACTGGAAAACACTAACGGGTAAACTGAAACAGGAAATTCGAAAGCCAATCGGCAGCTTGGTTTACAGGCTGCCGACTTCCTCCACTCGGCGTAATTCCCAGAAGTTGTAATGCCGCTGGTCTCCGTCGTTCATTTCCACTTCTACACGAATACGCAACCAACCGTCATGAAATATTTTTCGGATTTTGCCCTCTTCTCGGGTAGCAATATCCACAACGTTATCCCCTTCCTTCATAAAATCTCACTCCAGAAAAACTGAAACACGAGAAGGCCCCCAAGGATCAGGGTTTTACCAATGGAACCCCCTTGGAATTCGGTTCCTGAAATCAGTATATAGAATAATATTGGCCGTTTCATCCGGTTAATGGGCTACAGGCCACATTTTGAAAAATATCTCACCCGCATTAACGCTAGTAATCAATGAGTTGCATAATTTAAGCGTATCTTAACGCCGCAGTAAGATTGGTTTCAGCTTATCAGGCTTTAATGACAAGCGAGGAGTTACACAAACCCAGGGGGTAAAGGGCGTGTGACAAATTTGATCGTGATCAAAGTAACGGAAGATTTTGCGCTATTACCCGGCTAAATACACCAAACTCGGGAGAGCAGGAAGTTGCACGGTCAGGACTTTACAACCAGAATTATCGTAGGGGTGGGGAAAACCATGCGCTAAGTCATTTTATCTTATTAAAAAAGATGATGGGGGACATTTCGATGCGACTACTACTTGTTGAGGATAACGCCAGCGTTGGAAAAGGCGTCTATACCGGTTTGAACCAGGCCGGCTATGCTGTAGATTGGGTCAAAGACGGTGAAACGGCATATTCTGCTTTGATGGCAGAACAATACGATGTCGCTATTTTGGATTTGGGTTTACCCGGACGATCGGGAATCGATCTATTGAGCGACATCCGTAGCCGCGACAACAAAGTTCCGGTTCTTATCTTGACTGCCCGCGATACGGTCAATGATCGAGTCATCGGTTTGGACAGCGGTGCCGATGACTACATGATAAAACCGTTCGACATTGACGAACTCAATGCGCGCATAAGAGCCTTGCTGCGACGCAGCCACGACCGGGCCACGCCGGTTTTAGTAAGCGGCAATCTGTCGCTGGACCCTGCCTCTCATACTGTACGCAAGGGGGGCGAGATCGTCGAATTAACACCCAGGGCTTTTGATATTTTGCAAACATTGATGGAAAACCAAGGCCGGGTAATGTCGCGCTCGCGTCTGGAAGATAGCCTGTATTCCTGGAAAGACGAGATCGAAAGCAATGCGGTTGAAGTCCACATTCACCAAATACGTAAAAAACTGGGCAACGATCTCATCCGCACCATACGCGGTGTAGGCTACATTATGGATACACGCCAATGACACTGTCTATCAAAAAGCGCTTATTGGTAAGCCTGCTGTCACTGATGGCCGTGGCATGTTCACTCACTTTGGTTAAAAACTATTTTGACACACAGTATGAAATCGAGGAGTTGTTCGACGCGCAACTGGCTCAGGCCGCCAGGGTTTTGTTGGAGCTCAGTGCCCACGAATTACACGAACAATTGGCATTTTCGGCAAGAAGAGATGGCGAAGACTCCGAAATTTCCGAACCCATAGCGGTACAAGTACACAAATACCAACAGGAAATCGATTTTCAAATTTGGGTCAACAACAATTTGCTCGCGGTACGCACGGAAAACGCGCCTCGGCAACGTTTTACCCAACTGGACAACCAGTTTGAAGACAAGATTCTGGGCAACCAACCCTGGCGTGTCTACTCCGTCTCGAATGAATCAAATACAATCCGAGTACAGGTGGGGCAGCACTATGATGAGCGCCATGTACTGGCAAACAATATCTCTACTCGCCTGATCGCATCCTTCAGCTTGATGCTGCCTTTATTGGCGCTGCTCATTACTTTCAGTGTAGATCGAGCTATGATACCGCTTAACAATATCGCTAAAGATCTTAAGCAACGCCATTATGACAACTTTGAGCCTATCAGTCTCAAAAAAATACCGGCCGAAGCCCAACCCATGATTCAGGCGATTAATACATTGTTTAACCGACTCCAAGTCGCTTTCGGTAATATCATCCAGTTTACGGCCAATGCCGCACACGAACTGCGTACGCCTTTGGCCGCACTGAAAGTTCACGCGCAAAATGCCAAACGTGCCCAATGCGAACAAACCCGCAATGAGGCTTTGGATGAGGTCGTTGAAGGTGTGGACAAAGCCACTTCCCTGGTGGAACAACTCTTAACCCTATCTCGTCTGGACCCGGAAACTCAGATCAAGAAATCGGAAACTACCAATCTGCACAAGGTCGTGGAGGAACAATTGGCCAATTTGGCTCCCCTGGCCCTGAAGAAGGATATTGAGCTCAGTCTGTATAACGAGCTACAGATCGAAGGCAGTCAAATACAGGGCAGGGAAGGTCTAATCAAAATTTTGGTCACTAATTTGGTACAAAACGCGATACGTTACACCCCGCGCAACGGCTGTGTGGATGTTCAAATCGACAGTCATTTCGGTCATACCATGCTACGAGTTTCTGACAGCGGCCCAGGTATCGCTCCGGTAGAGCGGGAGCAGGTATTCAAAAGATTCTACCGCATCCGCGGCTCCACAGAGCAAGGCACCGGCTTGGGTTTATCCATGGTCAAACGCATTGTGGAACTACACAACGTTCAAATTGTGCTGGACAAATCGATCTATGGCGGTCTGCAAGTGGATGTACTGTTCAACAACGCCACGCCCAAGCTGGTCCATATTCGTGACGCTCACAAACCTTCACCCCAATTGGTTACGCCGGCGTAGACAAAGTCTGCGCCGTTTTCCCCAATCATCCCGCACGATAGCTTTGCCTGCTGCTTGAGTTTTAAGTTTCGTCCGGTGCATGGTTTGCGCTATCATTAACGCAGATTCGATCCCAACAAAAATACAGGAACCGGCATGACCCAGGCACCCATCGATCCCAATATTTTCAAGGCTTATGATATCCGCGGCATTGTGGACCAATCCCTTACCGAAACAGCGATTTACCAAATTGGTCTGGCATTTGGCAGCGAAGCCCAGGATCGACACGAAAATCACATTTATGTTGCCCGGGACGGGCGATTATCCGGACCACGCTTGCTCAAGTCGTTTACGCAGGGCCTATTGGACAGCGGCTGCAATGTCACAGACGTGGGTATGGTACCCACACCGGTGCTCTACTATGCCGCCTATGAAATTGGCAGCGGTTCCGGTGTCATGCTCACCGGAAGCCACAATCCGCCCGACTACAATGGTTTGAAAATGGTTATCGGTGGCGTGACCCTTTCCGGCGAAGCCATCCAGGAACTGAAACAACGTATCGAAACACAAAACTTCAGACACGGCGAGGGGGAATTTCAGACTCGCAACGTGGAATCCGAGTACATTCAGCGCATCGTTCAGGACGTCAAACTGTCTCGCCCCATGAAAGTGATTGTGGATTGCGGCAATGGTGTCGCCGGCGCAATAGCGCCGGATTTGTTAAAAGAACTGGGCTGTAGCATCACCGAGTTGTTTTGCGAGGTGGATGGCCACTTCCCCAACCACCACCCCGACCCCAGCCAACCGGAAAACCTGGAAGACTTGATACAGGCTCTGCAACAGGAAAAAGCCGACATCGGCCTGGCATTTGATGGTGACGGTGACCGTCTTGGTGTGGTAACTCCGCAGGGGGAAGTCATCTGGGCCGATCGGCAAATGATGCTATATGCCCAAGACATTTTGTCCCGCAATCCGGGCAGCCAAATCATCTTTGATATTAAATGCACCACCCATTTGAGCAAAATCATACGCCAAGCCGGTGGTGAACCCGTGATGTGGAAAACCGGTCACTCCTTCATAAAAGCCAAGCTGAAGGAAACCGGAGCGTTACTGGCCGGTGAAATGAGCGGTCATATTTTTTTCAAAGAGCGTTGGTATGGTTTCGACGATGCTTTGTATACCGCAGCGCGCTTACTGGAAATCCTTTCACAAGACTCGCGCCCGGCCGGAGAAATTTTTGCTGAACTGCCCGATTCGGTAAACACACCGGAGTTAAAATTGGATTTACCTGAAGGAGAGCATTTTAATCTGATTCAAAGAATGGTCCAAAATGCACACTTCGAAGACGCGAAAATAACCGATATTGACGGTATTCGTGCCGACTTCAGTGATGGCTTTGGATTGGCACGCGCCTCCAACACCACGCCTTGCATTGTGTTCCGTTTTGAAGCCGAAACCGAAGCGGGTCTGGAAAGAATAAAAGCGCAGTTCCGCGATTTGGTCTCGTCACAGGCCGCCGTTCCCGTTGAACTTCCGTTTTAAATAGTAGGTAAGTAGATGGCACTAAATCCAGAACAGGCAATGAAAACCGCAAGGGTGCTGGCAGAAGCCTTACCGTATATCCAACGCTTCGCCGGTAAAACCATTGTGATTAAATACGGCGGTAACGCCATGGTGGATGAAGCCCTGAAGCAAGGTTTTGCCCGAGATATTGTGCTTATGAAAACGGTGGGCATCAATCCCGTGGTAGTACACGGTGGTGGGCCACAAATCGGCAAACACCTGGAAAAAATCGGAAAAAAAACCGAATTTATCCAAGGCATGCGGGTCACCGACAGCGAAACAATGGATATTGTGGAGATGGTGCTGGGCGGACTGGTGAACAAGGAAATCGTCAGTTCCATCAACCGCTGCGGAGGCAATGCCGTGGGCCTGACAGGCAAGGACGGTGATTTGATTCATGCCACCAAGCTCACCTTTACCAAGAACGCACCGGAAATGACCGTTCCGGAAATTATCGATATCGGACATGTGGGGGAGGTGGCCAGCATTGATCCGTCCATCATCCACATGCTCACCAGCGGTAATTTTATTCCCGTTATTGCCCCGGTTGGTGTGGGCGAGGACGGCCAGTCCTATAATATTAATGCCGATCTGGTAGCCGGCAAATTGGCCGAGGTACTCCAGGCTGAAAAACTCATGTTACTCACTAACACAGCCGGGCTATTGGATAAAGATGGCAAATTGCTCACCGGACTGACCACTGCTAAAGTGAACGAGCTCATCGCCGACGGCACCATACATGGCGGCATGCTCCCCAAAATCGCCTGCGCGCTGGATGCAGTACGCTCCGGTGTTACTTCGGCCCATATCATTGACGGCAGAGTGGAGCATGCGGTGATTCTGGAAATTTTTACCGACGAAGGGGTAGGCACCTTAATCAAATCCGGCAATAAAGCCTAGTTAAATTGTATTTTGAACAACTCATACTGTTTGTTATTTCTCTGGTAGCCAATCTGTTTTCGGCTTTTGCCGGCGGGGGAGCCGGATTGATACAATTCCCGGTGCTGATCTTTCTGGGCCTGCCATTCAGTATCGCTTTGGCCACCCACAAAATAGCCAGCGTGGCCTTGGGCGTAGGCGCCACTCTTCGCAATCTTAAAACCCATCATTTACACCGCAAACAAGTACTCACCATTGTCGGTTTTGGGGTACCGGGTGTCATAGTGGGCGCCAACATTATTCTCGCAGTACCGGATCGAGAAGCCGAAATCTCACTGGGCATACTCACCATTGGTCTGGGTTTGTATTCCCTATTTAACCCCGACCTGGGCATGAACAAGCGCGACATCAAGGATACTTTTTGGCATAGAGCCGGCGGCGGAATGGTTATTTTTGTCATAGGTGCTCTCAACGGTTCATTGACCTCAGGTACCGGTTTATTTGTAACTTTATGGCTGGTACGCCACTACGGTATGGACTACAAGCTGGCTGTGGCCTACACACTGGTATTAGTGGGCTTATTTTGGAACGGCACCGGAGCCATCACCTTAACACTGCTGACTACTGTGCAGTGGTCATGGCTACCCGCGCTTTTATTAGGATCACTATTGGGCGGTTATATCGGTGCCCATTTAGCCATTGTAAAAGGTAACCGCTGGATCAAACGCAGCTACGAGACTATCACTCTCATCCTGGGTTTAAAACTCATTTTTGGAAATCTTTGAAAAATCTTATTTAACTTTCACTGTCAATCACTATTACGTAAGAACTGTGTACTACACTGTGAAATACCAACCTGACGGGACTCTCTAAAGCATCGCTCAATATATGTATCGCTTGTATCACTGAAATAATGTTTTGAAACCAGTGTTTCAACACACAATCAGGTTATTGCTGTATCGCCTAAACCCTGTTTCATAACCGGCGCGCAAATATACGAGGAACACATGCCAAGGAACTCTAAAGACGATACATTACTTTCGGTAATTTTGGACTCTATAGAAGAAGGTGTGTTGGTGGTTGACACAGAAAATAATGTATCCCACTTTAACGCCCGTTTTGTTCATATGTGGAATATTCCCGAAACCGTTATTAACGCCAGAGATGATCAAAAAACGCTGATGTTCGTATTGGATCAGTTGAGAGATCCTCAAAGCTTTCAGGAAAAAGTACGTAAACTTTATGGTAGTAACCGAGTGGAAAGGGACAATATTCATTTCAAAGATGGCCGGGTTTTTGATCGCTACACTCGTCCGCTTTCCTTTAACCGCAACCTCGGCCGCTTATGGGCATTCCGCGATATTACCAATAAGGTACGTGCAGACCGGGAGTTAAACCGCTATAAACGCAACCTCGAGGATATTATTGTAGAGCGCACCCAGGAGTTGGTTCGGGCACGAGATGATGCTATTCGAGCCACCAAAGTAAAATCCGACTTCCTGGCCAGTATGTCCCACGAAATACGTACCCCCTTAAATTCCATTATGGGATTTACCTCCATGCTCATTGAGGGTTACTCCGGCCCTATAACGGACAAGCAACGCTCACAATTGGAACTGATGAATTCCAGCTCCAATCAACTATTGAACCTGGTCAATAATCTGTTGGACTTGGCCAAGATGGAAGCCGGGAAGATGGAAATCATACGCGAGGATTTTTCTCTGTATCCCGTGTTAAAAGAGTTACAGCACTTGTTTGAACCCCAGTTCAAAGCCAAAGGCATTCAATTGAATTTAAATGTGGATCGTGGTATCGGCACGCTGACAACAGACCGTACCAAAATACGTCAAATACTTATCAACTTGTTGGGAAATGCCATCAAGTTTACCGACCAGGGTTATGTCACCCTGCATTGCGAGCGCAAGCAACAAGGCGTGTTTCTGCAAGTAGAAGACACAGGTCAGGGTATGGACAATAAATTACTACAAGTGATTTTTCAAAAATACGAGCAAGGTAAGTCAGCACCGCAACAAGGTACAGGCTTGGGACTGGCTATCAGTAAACACTATGCAGAGCTTATGGGGGGTAGCTTAACCGTAACCAGCGCTCCGGGACAGGGTAGTATTTTCACGCTTTATTGTCCCACGACGAAAGCTGCTGCTAACACAGCGAACGCGCTGGCATCCGAGCACAGCTAGTTAATAAGCACCAGGCATAAGCCCGGCCTGGCAGCCATAAGTCTTGCGGTACTCCTGAATCTTGCTGAGCATGTTTTCCATCCCGGTTTGTTGTTGCAAGTATTCGATGAGATTTTCCAATTGAATAATACTGGCAACACTAAGACCGTAATCTCGTTCCACTTCCTGTATGGCGGATGTTTCACTCTTGCCTCTTTCTTGACGATCCAGTGCGATGACCACGCCGGCCGGTACGGCTCCTGCCGCTTGAATAATGTCTACCGATTCGCGTACCGAGG
This sequence comes from Gammaproteobacteria bacterium, assembly GCA_029882975.1. NCBI lineage: Bacteria > Pseudomonadati > Pseudomonadota > Gammaproteobacteria > Gammaproteobacteria bacterium. The sequence continues at coordinate 146,722 of JAOUJW010000008.1, read as the reverse complement.
TGCCTGCCGATATCACATCGTCGATAATAAGTACTTTTCCCTGCAGAGGAGCCCCCACGATAGACCCTCCTTCACCATGATCCTTGGCCTCTTTGCGGTTGAAGGCGTATGGCACATCTTTGTTGTATTGCCCGGCCAAAGCGACCACGGTGGCTGCGGCTAAGGGAATACCTTTATACGCAGGCCCGTAAATCATATCGTATTGCAGAGCGGAATTTTCTATAGCCTGGGCGTAATATTGTCCCAGTGCCGCCAGACTGGCACCGCTGTTAAACAAACCACTGTTAAAAAAATAGGGGCTGATTCGCCCGGATTTCAGGGTAAACTCACCGAAACGCAGTACTTCGATGTTGAGCGCAAACTGAATAAATTCCTGTTGGTAGGGTTTCATGATTTTTCCGCGTGCAAATTAATGTATTATAGGCGACCAGTGCTTGCTAACTTTAACACAAATAACCCCTAACACAATTAACCCCTAACACATTTAAGAGTCACGAAGGCTTATGAAAATAGTTTCTGTCAATGTTAATGGAATTCGCGCAGCGCATCGCAAAGGTTTTTTCCAATGGCTTGAAAGAGAAAAACCCGATATTGTCTGCATTCAGGAAACCAAGGCGCAAGAGCACCAGTTACACCCCGAAGATTATTATCCAAAAGATTATCACTGTTATTACTTTGACGCACAAAAAAAAGGTTATAGCGGCGTTGCCATATACAGTCGGGAAAAGCCCAAGAAAGTGACTTGCGGATTGGGGCAGGGATGGGAAGACATGGATGCCGAAGGGCGCTATATACAAGCCGATTTTGACAAATTCAGCGTTATTTCCTTGTACCTGCCGTCAGGCTCCAGCAGCGAGGAGCGGCAGCAAATTAAATTCGATTTTCTTGATCGTTTTGTCCCTCACCTCCAATCACTGCGTCGCAAAAAACGCGAGTTCGTTATTTGTGGCGACTGGAACATCGCTCATAAAAAAGTCGATATTAAGAACTGGCGCGGCAATCAGAAAAATTCCGGATTCCTGCCGGAAGAACGGGAGTGGATGGATCAATTGTTTGGTAAGTTGGGTTATGTCGATGGCTTTCGTGTCGCTAACCAAGAAGAAGACCAATACACTTGGTGGTCCAATCGCGGCCAGGCCTGGGCCAAGAATGTTGGCTGGCGCATCGACTACCAAGTGATTACCCCCGGGCTGAAGGACAAAGTCAAATCGACCCACATCTATAAGGATGAGCGCTTTTCCGACCACGCCCCCCTAATATTGAACTATCAGATATAGACTCTCCCGTGCCGACCAAGCTCAGGGCGAGGATTCTTATTTGGTGTAGAACTGCTGTCGAAACTTAACCACCAGGGGTTTTTCAAATTCTTTAGCCGTGGCCGTTAAGGTAAAGTCCAGGATTTCCTCGTGAGCCACATGAAATTCGCTGATGTAATATACTGCAGCCCCTTCGTCGACTTCCCGAATATTGATATTTTTCAGTTGTCCGGTGAGATTAGTGGCTTCGACCTTTACGTTGGCCTTTACCGGAGTACCTACCGGCGTTAAGGCTTTCTTTTGAATAGAAATGGACAATATCGCTCGGTTTTTACTGCGCACGATTTTATACATCTTGGCCATATTGGGTTGCAGTAAATCCGAGGTGAAAGCGCTGTAGTGAATGGTGTAATCACCAAACGTTTGCGATGTACCGGCTGTTGCCGGAGCACACAGCAGCAAAGCCAGTATTGCCGTCAATACCAGAGTGTTGCAACGTGTACGACTGTAAACTCTTATGAAACAGTCAGAAATGGGTTTAGTCAGTCTAGTCACATTTAATCTCCAGGTTTTCTCATATGACCTTTAACGATTTTAAAGCCGATGTCAAGCGGTGGCGGTGGCAATTTTGTTACGCGAAGCCAAACGGTAAATGGCAATTTCACCAAACCAGTTAGGAAACAACCGCTTCCCCGCCTGGTGAGTGTAGTCCACAAAGGCTCGTTGCGTCACCTGGATACCATGGTCACGGCACGCTGTTTCAAAATCCTTCACCGTACATAGGTGTATATTTGGCGATTCATACCAAGTGTGTGGCAAGGCTCGCGATAGAGGCATGGTGCCGGAAAAAATGAGTTTGAGACGAAACTGCCAAAACGCCAAATTGGGAAAGGTCACGATAACCTGCTTGCCAACACGCAGCATTTCATTAAGCAAATTTAAAGGTTTTTTTACGGCTTGTAAGGTGTGAGTCATAATCACATAGTCGAACGAGTCGTTATCAAAATCCCCCAAACCTTCGTTTAAATCCCATTGAATCACGTTTAAACCGGCGCTGAGACACTGAGTACAGTTTTCCGGATCAATCTCCAGCCCATAGCCGCTGACCTGCCGCTGCTGTTGCAAATGTGTCAGCAGCATCCCGTTGCCACACCCCAGGTCCAGTACTCGGCTTCCGGGATCGATCCAGTGACTGATAAGCTTTAAATCCGGCCTCATGGCTTGCATGTGCAGTCCTCCCCATGCTTCCGGGCTTGTCTATTCCCCCGCTCCACAGCGCTATCCACCGTACCACTTGTTGCTGCAGCATTGCCCATCATTTTCATATAGGCGGAAAAAGCCTTTAAATACGGTTCAATCGGCATTAAAAAGGCGTCATGACCGTGGTGCGCCTCCACCTCGATATAGCTCACCGGCTTAGCGGCATCCAACAAGGATTTGACTATTTCGCGGGAACGCTTCGGGGAAAAACGCCAGTCACTGGTAAAGGAAATCACAAAAAAGCGAGCGCGGCTGTGCTGTAGGGCGGCAGATAATTTGTCATTGAATTGGCTTGCCGGATCAAAATAATCCAAGGCTTTGGTCATGAGTAAATAGGTATTGGCATCGAAACGATCAGCAAATGCTTGCCCCTGGTAACGCAGGTAGCTTTCCACTTCAAACTCCACATCGAAGTTATAGTTTAATTTACCACTACGCAATTCCCGGCCAAACTTGGAACCAAACGCATCGTCAGACAAATAGGTGATATGTCCCAGCATACGCGCCAGCATCAAGCCACGACGAGGCACCACACCATAATCGTAGAAACGACCTTGATGAAACTCCGGGTCTGTAGTAATCGCCTGCCGGGCCACTTCATTGAAAGCAATGTTTTGGGCAGATAATTTGGGAGCCGCGGCGATAATAATGCAATGATGTAAGCGCTCGGGAAAATCAATACTCCACTGCAAGGCCTGCATACCCCCCAGACTGCCGCCAATAACAGCCAACCAGGTTTCAATCCCGAGATAGCGCCCTAAACGTGCCTGGCTGTGGACCCAATCTTTTACCGTCACAATGGGAAAATCCGGCCCGTAGGCTGTTCCCGTCTCAGGATTCAGGGTAGAAGGCCCGGTGGATCCGCGACACCCCCCCAGGTTATTGGCGCACACCACAAAAAAGCGATTGGTATCAATAGGTTTGCCTGGGCCGATACAAACCTCCCACCAACCGGGCTTGCGGTCTTCCAGGCTATGGTAGCCGGCGGCATGATGATCACTGCTTAAAGCGTGGCAAATTAAAACGGCGTTGGTCTTTTCCGTATTGAGTGTGCCATAGGTTTCAAAGACAAGATCGTAACTTTCCAGAACAACACCGCTCTCCAGCTCAATGGGGTCGTGAAAAGAAGCCGTTTGGGGGATCACCAGACCCACGGAGTCCGGTGCAAATGTTTGTGGCACAGTAAGAACCCACTTTTCGCATAAATATAAAGTGGGCGGATTATACTAGACAGAGAATATCAGGCCAAATTCGCCAACTTGGATTCCTGGGTTCCCGGTAAAGGTGCGTTAATGCTGTTGAGGATATTGTCTATCGTGTTGATTTGCTGTTGCAGGTCTGTCAACTCTTTTTCCAATATGGCGATATTGGCTCCCAACTGCTCCCGCGATGCCTTTACTTTTTGCATGGTGGCCAATCGTTTCTCCAGCTGCATTTTGCGCTCTTTTATCTGCTTACCCAGCGGCGACATGGCAGACTTGGCCCAACGTTCTGCATCTTCATTGGCTTTATAGAACACATTACGAGCATGACTCACCATATTGACGAAAAACTTTTTCACCACAAAGCTTTGTTCCGTCATAGTGGTAACGGGACTGTTACGAAACTCTTCGGCTCGCTCATACAGCTGATTTAATTCCCGCGAATACTTATTGGTTTGAAACAATTCCGGGTGTACCTTGGTAAAACCGTGTTCGTTCTTAAACCGATCGTATATGGTCTGTACGATTTGATTGGCTTTGTCCACTTGCCAGTTCACCTGCGTCATGGTTTCACGGGCTCCGTTGAAAAAGGTTTTCATGCCTTTTTTCATCCCAGCAGTGGTCCAACTGTCCACCATCACCTCTCGGGTTTTACCTATAAGCTGGTCCAGGCTCTCCAGGTTCAAGGATTCGCTCAAAGCAATGAGCTGACGCTTCAGCACTTGGCGACTGGTTTGAAAGTTCTCCACGTCTTTTTGGTACACCATTTGTTCGGCCCGCAGTTTCTTCATGCTCTCCATTAGGACGTCGGCATTCTTACCGGATAGGGAACGCAGTTCCTCCAATTGTGTTTGGTTGTTGTGACTACGTCCGGCCAGAATATCCCGCGTTTGGGTCACCATGGAGCCGATTTTGGAAACGAGATTATCTCGAACAATCTGTTGCTTGGCCGGAAGAATCTCTTCAGATAGGGTTTTTTCTATAGCGGGTAAACCGCTGCGTTGTAACAAACTGTCATCTTTTTTGATTTTTGCCAACAAACCCTTTTGTGCCGATACCGGGTAGACGTCTTTGCGATCCACATCCAGCATTTCCGCTGCAGTGTTGCACTGAGTATCAATATTGGATTGAATTTTGGCTTCATCCTGTAACTCGTCCCACAAGGTGTCGATTTTGTTGAGTAAGATGAGCACGCCGGTTTGTTGGTTCTCTCGATATAATTTAGCGTGTTGCTTCCATATATCCATATCCGACTTGGTGGCGCCCGTGTCAGCAGACAATATAAACATAACAGCCTGAGCGCTGGGTAACATATCCATGGTCAGTTCCGGTTCACTACCCAGAGCGTTCAAACCCGGCGTATCCAATAAGACCAAGCCTTGCTTTAACATGGGATGGGGAAAACTGATTAAAACATGGCGCCACATGGGGATTTCTACCGTGGCCGGGACTTCTTCGTTTTCATGCTGATCGACATTGTACAGGCCCAGTTTTACGGCTTTGTCTACCGCGACATGTTTCACTCGAACAATTTCCTGAAAAGACTCCACCATGGTATCCGGTGAGGCGGTATCCAATTCAATGGCAGTCCAATATTCCGGATGCTGTTTCAGCTCCGCTATACTCATGTCTTCCAACCGCGACTCAATGGGCAGCATGCGGATGTAGGGTTGATCCGCCTTGTGATCATAAAACAGCTCGGTGGGGCACATGGTGGTACGTCCGGCTGAAGACGGTAATAGACGTTTTTTGTAATCCGCAAAGAAAATCGCGTTGATCAGCTCAGTCTTGCCCCGAGAAAATTCTGCGGCAACGGCAATGGTCATTTGATCGGTTTTTAAAGACTCAATGGTTTCAAACAGACGCAGGTCATCTTCCGGAGAACTCATGTCGTGTTCTTCCAGCCACTGCCTGTAAGTGGCTATATTAGCGCTGACATTTTTTTTCCAGCGACTATATGCCTCCAATTGTTCGGTAAGCTGTTCCTTCACCATTGCTGACTACCTAAACTGTTGAAAATATGTTAATTTTTTTTAACGCCTAAGCCTAAAATAGAGTCACCTTTCCAATAGCGGCCAGGAAACAAATAAGTTTAGTCGGCGCAACGTGCAATACACGAGGCAAGTTCCGGTCCAATTTTTGCTCAATTAGGCGCGGAATATTTAGGGTTTTTGTTTGAATTGGTGAGGCAGAATTTGCGGGTCGGCAATCCGCAGACGTTTTCTACGGTTAGTGTGACCACTGAGCAATTGGATGTGGGAGGGCGCTACATCGAAAATTTTTGCCAGGAATTTAATCAAGTGCTGATTGGCTTTACCATCCACCGGTGCAGCTTTGATTTTTACTTTGAGTGCATCGTCGTGAATGCCAACCAAAGCATCTGTACCCGCACGGCTTTGGACAGTAACCCAGAGCAGCAAATCATCATCTTGCCACTGATACCACATAAACCATAACGGTAGCGACTATGTTAACCGCCAACAAAAATTACCCGGGCGGTATCGAAGGTGTTTTTTAGGTAGGCAACAATCGTCATATTGAGCAGCTGTAAAATGATCAACACTACAATAGGAGACAGGTCGAAGCCGGATATGGGCGGCATCAGGCGTCTGGCACGCCCTAACAAAGGCTCGTTAAGAGCGTAGAGTATGGCGGCAACCGGGTTATATCCTCCCGGATTTACCCAACTGAGAATGACTTGAACCAATATGGAAAACAGGTAGACGTAAATCAGTAATTGCAGCAGTTCCGCCACAGTGAGCATGAGGAGATTGGTCATGGGCAGTGGCGCGGATTGCACCATTTTCACCAGAAATATTTCTAATGCTTGCAAGAGAAGCATCAACACCAGGGATGACATGTCCAGCCCCATAAAACCGGGTATAAAGCGACGCATGGGCACCAAAGGCGGGTTGGTCACTTTAAATATAAACTGCGATACCGGATTGCGAAAATCGGCCCTGATAAATTGAAACAGGAACCGCAACATAACCACAACCAAATATAAGCCGAATATGGTCTCGATAAGAAAAATACCGGCATTGCCTGCATACGCTCCCACTGACAGTTACTCTCCCAGTTGATCAGCCAGTTCAATGGCGCGCTCATAGGCGGCTCGAATCACCTCTTGAACCAGACCATCGATATTATTGTCGTTCAAAACTTTCAAACCTTGCTCAGTGGTCCCACCCGGGGAGGTCACCCCCTCACGCAAGGTTGCCACATCATCTGCGCTTTCCAATGCCAATTTGGCAGCACCCAGCGCTGTTTGTAATGTTAGCAGTTGTGCAGATTTTTGCTCTAAGCCCAATGTCACCGCTGCTTTCTCCATGGCTTCCATGATACGGAAGAAATAGGCCGGACCACTGCCGGATAGAGCTGTAACAATATCCATATGGGCTTCATCCTGCACCCATACCACCAAACCGGTGGCACGCAGTATGGATTCAGCCATTTGTTTCTGTTGCTCCGAGACCCGTTGATTGGCAAACAGTGCTGCGGCCCCGCACTGTACCATTGCCGGTGTATTGGGCATTGCCCGAACCACGGTGGCATTGGTGCCGGTCCAGCGCTCAATGTCTTTGGTTCGAATACCGGCCGCTATGGAGAGTAATAATGGTTTTTGGGTCTGAATGACAGATGCCAAATCCTGTACCACGCTGCGCAATACCTGGGGTTTGACGGAAAACACCACCGTATCCGCCTGCTGCGCTGCCGTTGCCGCATCGTCAAATACCTGTATGCCGAATTGCTGTGATAAGCGATCCAGACGTGCCGCATCCACATCTGCGACACGTATGTTCGCAGGATCGTAACCGTCAGCGATAAGACCGCCAATTAAGCTGGCGGCCATGTTACCGCCACCGATAAAAGCCAATTTCATCATTTAAACCTATTTTTAAAATCGAGTATTCAGCGGGGACCAAATATTCCCGTTCCCACTCTCACTATCGTGGAACCTTCCACTATGGCCTCGTGCAAATCCTGGGTCATACCCATAGACAGTGTATCTAAGGCCAATCCTGCAGAATTCAAGCGCTCCAGCGTTTGTCGCAGTTGCGCAAACATTTGCCGTAGCCGCGCTTTGTCATCCGTATTCAATCCTATCGCCATTAATCCGCGCAGGCGCAAGCGGGGACATTTTTGCACAACAGCCAGTAAATCATCCAATAATTCATAGCTTACTCCCGACTTTGCTGCTTCGCCACTGATATTCACCTGAATACACACATTCAAAGGTTGCATGGAACTTGGGCGCGCCTCATTTAGTTTTAATGCCACTTTGGCTCGGTCCAGGCTATGTACCCAGTGAAAGTACTCGGAAATCAGCGCTGCCTTGTTGGATTGGATAGGGCCGATAAAATGCCAGTTCAAAGGCGGGGAATGATCTTGCAATAGTTGAATTTTACTCACCGCTTCCTGTACATAACTTTCTCCAAAGTTTGTACATCCGGCAGCCACCGCTTCACGTATGTCATCTACCGATCGTTTTTTGCTCACCGCCAGGAGCAAAACCGGGTCGGTACGACCACAGGATTGGCATGCCTGATGGATTATTTGCAGGTACTGTTGAATATTTTGTTGGATCCTACTTGCCATATTCCAAGTTTAATCCCAAAGTCAGAGCATAAGCCATTTATTAAACATACGAACAAACAAAAAGTGGTTAATGAACCACCAATACGAGAGAGAATGTTTTTGAAACTTTTACATTTACCGATTCATTGCGTAAAGTATTGTGCAGGATTTGACGCTATATGCGTATGGGTTGGAAACCGCTGGGTGCGAACATGAAATGTGAACCTTGGCACACTTGCGGCCCCCTTTCAATACCACCAAGTGTTTCTGTTTGTTAGAGGATAGCGATGGATATATCAGAATTACTCGCGTTCAGCGTAAAGAACTCCGCTTCGGATTTGCATCTGTCCGCAGGACAACCCCCTATGATTCGTGTCGACGGTGAAATTCGTCGTATCAACGTACCTCCTATGGATCATAAAGCGGTTCATGCGCTGATCTACGACATCATGAATGACAAGCAACGTAAGGACTATGAAGAATTTCTGGAAACCGACTTTTCCTTTGAGATCCCTGACCTGGCTCGATTTCGTGTCAACGCATTTAACCACCAGCGCGGTGCCGGCGCCGTATTCCGTACTATCCCCAGCACCATTTTGAGTATGGAACAGTTGGGTTGCCCACCTATTTTTGCGGAAATTTCCAACAACCCCAGAGGTCTGGTTCTGGTAACCGGCCCCACCGGTTCAGGTAAATCCACCACCTTGGCTGCGATGATCGACTATAAAAACAATACCGAGCACGGCCACGTACTTACCATTGAAGACCCCATTGAGTTTGTACACCCTTGTAAAAAATGTTTGGTTAACCAACGGGAAGTGCACCGTCATACTCTGGGTTTTAACGAGTCGCTACGTTCCGCACTGCGTGAAGACCCTGACGTCATTCTGGTGGGTGAGATGCGTGACCCGGAAACCATTCGTTTGGCTCTGACAGCTGCGGAAACCGGTCACTTAGTATTCGGTACCTTGCATACCAGTTCTGCGGCCAAAACCATCGACCGTATTATTGACGTATTCCCTGCGGCGGAAAAAGAAATGGTTCGCTCCATGTTGTCGGAGTCGCTGCGTGCGGTAATCTCACAAACCCTGCTGAAAAAAGTCGGTGGCGGTCGCGTGGCAGCCCACGAGATCATGATCGGTACACCGGCTATTCGTAACTTGATCCGTGAAGCTAAAGTGGCGCAAATGTACTCGGCCATTCAAACGGGTATCGGTGTGGGCATGCAGACCTTGGATCAAAACCTTCAGGAACTGCTACGCCGTGGCATCATTACCAAAGCGGAAGCGGCCAACAAGGCAGCTAACAAAGATACGTTCAAATAAGTCCTTATTCCAGTAGGCAATGTCCTTATCCTGCACCGGGGTAACCCGGCACAGGATCATTGGACATTGGAATCGTTATAACGGTATCCTTTACTCATGTTTAATGACTTCCACAATGTAATTCAAGACTTTAACGAGCTGCTGCGTATGATGGTGGAGCGGGATGCCTCCGATTTATTCATTACGGCAGACCTTCCTCCCAGCCTCAAGGTCCACGGAGAGATCGTCAAACTGATTGAGCATGAGCTTAATCCGCAACAAACCCACCAACTGGCCTATCATTTGATGGACCGACAGCTGCGTCGAGAATTCGAACACAATCTGGAATGCAATTTTGCCATTGCACCCGACGACATCGGTCGTTTTCGAGTGAATGTCTTTAAGCAAAAAAGCAATATCGGTATCGTCCTGCGCCGCATCAAGACAGATATACCCGTACTGGACGACCTGGGGGTACCGGATATTATTAAAGATATCACCATGACCAAGCGCGGCCTGGTGCTACTGGTGGGGGCCACCGGAACAGGCAAATCCACTACTCTGGCTGCCATGATCGGACACCGCAACCATAACAGCTCCGGTCACATTGTCACCGTGGAAGACCCCATAGAGTTTGTTCACGAACACAGCGGCTGTATTGTCACGCAACGTGAAGTGGGGGTGGATACTCACAATTTTGAAGCGGCCCTGCAAAACACCTTGCGCCAGGCTCCGGACGTCATTCTTATCGGCGAAGTACGCAGTCGCGAAACCATGGAACATGCTATTGCCTTCGCAGAAACCGGGCATTTATGCCTTACCACCCTACACGCCAATAATGCCAACCAGGCCTTGGATCGCATTCTGAACTTTTTTCCCAAAGACCGCCGCGATCAAATTTTGTCGGATTTGTCATTGAATTTAAAAGCAGTGATTGCGCAACAGCTCCTGCCCACACCTGAACATGATGGCCGGGTCATGGCCATGGAAGTCTTGATCAATACCCCTTTGGTCTCTCAATTGATAAAAGAAGGCAACGTGGCCGGGCTGAAAGAAGCCATGGGCAATTCCAACCAACTGGGCATGCGTACGTTTGACCAGGCACTGTATGAATTATACAAAGATCGTAAAATCAGTTATGACGATGCCTTGCATCATGCCGATTCGGAAAACGAATTGCGCTTGATGATCAAGCTGGATAAGAAACAAGGGCTGGACGATGCGGACAATGCACTGGATGGTGTCACTTTAGTTCACATCGACGAGCTCTGACCGCCCACTGCCAAAGCTTTCCCCCTCGCATCGGGCATTCTATAATTATTGCGCTGGTTGCACCTGAAATACAAAGAAACGACGCCACGGACTGCTATTGGATCGGCGCGGAACCAAGCAAGGAGATGTTCAAACCAAAGAAAGCACCACAAGGGCTATAATAATGAATAAACTCGCTCTAATGCTGGCAGCCATATTACTTGTGTCCGGTTGCGGCCAAGGTATCATCCGTGGCAATGCCAAGCTGTATGAAATCGATATCAAAAAAATCCCCATACTTTCCTCAAAGCAGGCCTTCCATCTCGTCAATGCTTTTGACGCGCCCCGGATCGTGGAATTGTCCGATAATGAGGATACTCGCGGGGACCTGAAACAACTAACCGATACTTGCATAGAGCTATTGGCCAGCGCCCTGGAAAAACGCTCCATCAAGGTAACGCACCAGGGTAAACCGATCACCTTACATGTCCACCATATTGAGACCTATGCCGGTTATTGGGTCAGGCGTACCTCTCTGAGACTGGACGCTAAGTTGGATAATGGTAAATTGGTCGCTGTGGCTGCCGATTATCGCTCTCCCGGCGACAGTTTTCGGGCCATTAACGGCACTTTGCGTAAAGCTGTGGTGAACTTGCTAAATCATGAGGATATAATTCAGTATATCAACAGCGGCAGTATCAACTGATATGCCTATTTAGACCGGTTGACTCATGACCAACCGGTCTGAAACCATTTGGTTGGAAGCGGAACGAAAACAACAAATTTCACTTCAAATCATTATCCGACTCAAATATTCGCCCGACCTGCCGTTTAATTGGTTATGCTTTAACGGTCAAGGATATGCCCCATGTACGCATTTGATGCCAAAACCAACAACTGGATTCCCCTCAAAACCACTCACGAATACCAAGTGAAGCGGCGCCGACTGCGGGACGCCTGGATTATCGGTGGATGTTTTCTGCCCCTGCTGCCCTTATGGGGCATACTGGTAGCGGCCCTGTTGGGCGCGTTTTTATCCTTTATGGTGCTGGATGAGACCCGCTACAGTTTTGAGGTTCGATAGCGGCCACATTGTCTGCGTTTATTGAATGGTAACATCCACTTGCGCAGCTGCCACCCCGCCGTAGCTATCCGTGATTTCATAGATGAAACTGTCTGTCGCCGGAGCGGCCACCTGTGGGGTGTACAGTATGTTATTACCGGCGACCCGAGCCGAACCTGTGGTATTTAAACTGGTCAAATCCAACCCCGTAATGGTGAACGAGTCCCCGGCATCGGCATCGCTATCGTTGTCCAGCACGGATATGGCAACATCAACGTCTTGGGCATTGACCGTAACGGCGTCCGCGGTTGCAATCGGGATATCGTTGACACCCGTGATGGTTATAGTGACCGTTCCCCAGGCGTAGCCACCGCGGTTATCCGATACTTTGTACTGAAATGTATCCACCTCGACTTCACCGGGTATCAAATAGCCAAACCGGTTTCGCATCAGATAGCTGACACCGCGATTGTTCGATACCAACTCCACGGTAGCAACGGTATTGTTACTACCGACCTCAGCTACCACCAGGGTATCACCATCCAGGTCAATGTCGTTATTCTGTAGATCGGTCAATGCCAAATCGGGTTGATTGGCATTAATGGCTCGAGTGTCATTCGTGGCAGTTGGGTGGTGATTGCCTTCAACTACGGTGGCGTTCGCAACATTACCCATTGCACCATCTGCGGTAACCGGGCGCACCTTAAATCCAATCACAGCTCCCCTATCGTCTTCCGTTACAAGATAATTGGCACCGGTGGCATTGGGAATGGATACTCCCCCACGGGTCCATTGATATACAGCGCCTCCTTGCAAATCCCCTTCGGTATCGAAATACTCAAATCGGCCCGACAATATATCCCCAACCGAAATACAGTTGCAGCTTAGGGCGGAATCGTAGTTATTGTCGCGGATGAACACTTTTTGGGCCTGCGGCAACCGATTGTTAAACTGAATATATTGCGATGCACTTCTGGCCTCGCCCGGAACCCCGTCATCTGCCACCGGAGTGACTTCAAACGTCAATTCCGTATTGTTGTCCGCCGCTGTGAGAAAGTAATATTGCTGACCCGTAATCGCCTCGCCATTGCGTAACCAACGGTACAGGGTCTGTCCTTCGCCACGACCGCTGCTATCGGAATATACGTAGGTTCCCTGCAGCCGGTCACCGGATAGAAAATAATTCCGGGTAGACTCACTAATGCTTACCAGTTCAGCTTGCGGCAGTATTTGCGATTTCCCTGCACCTGGACCGGGCTCCGTTTCTGAGCACCCGTGCAAAAAGATTAAAATGAAAGATAAGAAAACCACATGGTGGAATTTTATTACCATGGTAACGCCCCCGCTTTTTTAGCTCCGGTGGATCCCGACGCTTTAATTTTCCCCTAGTTAAGTCAGTCTACTTCATTAAGACCGAGTTTCTCAATGGGTTTTCTTATAGAGTGTTTTTATGGTTTGTAACTTATTGAATGAAAAGCATTATAAATCGAGACCGGAACGTGCTTTGGCTCTTTGCTGAAGGATTTGGACCATTTTTTCACCCAATACCAGGCTTCCGTGATTAATGGCTTTGCTAAGAGCCTGGGCCATGGTCTGCTGGTATTTCTTACCCACAGTGGAACTGGAAAACTCAACATATTGCTGAAATTCCGGCAACGGCATGGTGTGATAGGTAAACATTAAATTGGCAACTATCTCCTTACTGACAATAGCAGCCACGAGACCACGCATATGGTTCAGTTCTTTTTGAATGTATTGTAACTGCTCTACCGTGGTTTTTGGCTCTACGGTGGCCATGGCGATAGTGATGGCTAATTGAGCGTTCATGGCTATGTCGACCGCAGTGGATTCCGCATCGATTTCCTGGGCCAGCCGACCCACAAATTCGTGATATTCAGCCGGCGGCGGATCCGTTTGTAAAGACTGTACATAATGGATCATTTCCTGGCTCGACTCCTGGCCCACAACCCGTTCTTCCAGATGAGTCACTTTTTGTCCCACGGGAGACTTCAGCCATTTCAATGCTTCCATCATTTCCGTTTCGTTCAGGTTTTGACTCATGTAGTCCATGACGATTTTCTTCAGCTCTATGGCATTGTAGGCGTCATTGATCAAATTCCGGTACTGGCTTTTTTCCTGTGGAGTCAGTTTATCCAAATGAGCCTGTGAGCGAATGCTGTGTTGAAACCCCATATACACCGACTGGGGCACCGCATCGATTTGTGTCTTTATGCCTGACTTGAGGTAGAGCTCGTTGGCTGTGGTGTATACGGAAGCATAGGCGAAGGAAATGACTACCGTACACAGGCAAAATCCAAGCAGGACCATAATTCTGGATAACATAAGCCACCTGTATTAGAAAACGGAAAAGAAATTTAGAAACCGGCGCGGTTAAAGACCTAAATGTTAGATCTTTAACCTAAGTGGTTACCAGTAATACAGAATTTATGCCACACAGAACAGCAATCACAAGAAAGCGGCCACACTGCGCGCGTCAAATACGGGGCCATCCACACAAACCCGTTTCATTGCTGAACCTTGCGGGGTTTGAATTTCAACGACACATCCGGCGCAACCGCCTACCGCGCAGGCCATGAATTCTTCTAACGATGTCTGGCAAGGCAAATGGTATTCCTGCGCCATTTTCGCCACAGCCTCCAACATCGGATGAGGTCCACAGGCAAAAACTGCCACTTCTTGACGCTGCGAATCGCTCAAAGCGTCAAGCCATTGACGCGCCACGTCGGTTACGTATCCTTCATGGCAACCGGGATAGCCTTGTAAGCTGGCCAGACGGCTGGGTATTTCCCAGTCTTCCATCAAGGGCATGGCCGCGGTAACGCCGGCGGCCATGCCAGGTACGACATACCGAGAAGGCTGGGCCTTGAAGGGAAAGGGCACCTCGGAACCCATGATGACAAAGGGATCATACGCCCCCTTCACGGCCAACAAAGAACGCGCTAGAAATACCATGGGAGGAATCCCGACACCACCTCCGATTAACAAAGCTCTGGGTTTATCCATCTGGGATTGGAAACAGTTACCAATTGGCCCCAATATACTAATCTTCTCTCCTACCTTGCGTTGTGACAGTATATGGGTGCCCCGACCAAAAACTTTGTACAAAAAATCTACCGACCCGTTGTTTGGATCGGTAAGCATAATGGAAATGGGGCGGCGCATGGGTAGCTCCGGTCCGCATTGAATATGAGCAAATTGTCCTGGCTTGGCTTTGGCTGCTAGTTGCGGCGCTTTTACCCGCAACACAAATTGCTTCGCATCGAAGGCATCGTGGGACAACACCTCCGCCTGTTCCAAGTGTATGGTTTTACGGTGTGATTTAGCCATTACCGGGGTTCTTTATCCTGTAGATTATCCGATGAATTTTCCGATCGGTCTTCGGCTGGGTTCGGCTCTCGGTCTTGGGACAAAGCCGTACCCTGCGTGTCCCGCGGATATTCCAAATGTCCCGATTCACTCATGGCTTTGGCGGCAGAGGAGATCAGCGATTCAATTTTAGAACGCTGCTCCTCCAGTTTCGGCTTCATAAAACTGTCCACAATCAAACTGGGTTTTTCGGCTGCTGTTACGCTGGACTCTTGCACCACCGGCCTTGGGGGTACCGCCGATTGGGCTGGCTCGCTTTGCGGCATAGCCGAGGCAGGCGGTTGCGAAATTTCCGTCACCAGCTCTGCAATGCTTGCAGCACTTTGTGAGTCACTTTGGTACCTAGGCTCCGGACTTTGTTCCACTTCCAACGGTAGCTCCACCACCTGTGTCTCAACGGATGGGTTTGCGCTGTGTTCTATCGTTGGCAATTCTACTTCTGTAGCAGATTCCGGTGCTTTTGCCGCTATGGTGACCGCTTCCAAAGGCACTGCACTCATCGGGCTTTGTGTGGCGGTATCCGGGACTGTCTCCGCCTCGTCGTCATCATCAATGATGACAAATGGCGCGAAGGCTTCACCTTGGGTGGCATCTTCCGAGCCTGCCTCACGGGTATCATTCCAGTGTTCTTCACCATCCATAAGATCCAGTAAGTCATCATCATCGTCGGTTGAAGTCAGTGTTGCCGCTTGAGTACTCTGCAGCTCGGTGGCCTGATCTTGATCCTCAGAACCTGCCTCCACGCTCTTCACGCGTGTCTCTACGTGAGGTATCGGCAGCATAAGCAACTCATCCACTTCGTAGACCAGTTTACCATCGACCAGGGTATGGGTAACCAAACCCTTGAAATCCCAACCCAAAAACGGGCTGTTTTTTCCGAAACTGGATATATTCATTTTGCTCAGCTGCCAGTAGCGCTGCGGATCAAACACACAAATATCCGCCCGAGACCCTTTATCCAAGGTTCCAGCGGGGATTCCCAAAATATTGGCAGGAAACAAGGTTACCCGGGCGATGGCTTCAGGCAAGCTCAGCAACTCTTCCTCCACCAGTCGCAAGGCCAGCGGTAATAAGGTTTCCAAACCCGAGATTCCAGGTTCGGTCGCTGCAAATGGCGCCAATTTGGCGTCGATATCGTGGGGTTGGTGATCGGAACAAATGGCGGATACAGTACCGTTCACCAAAGCATCGCGTAATCCATTTCTATCCCGCTCACTGCGTAAAGGCGGTAACACATGGCATTGGGCATTAAAAAAACCAATATCCATATCCGTCAAAAACAAGTGATGTGCGGTGACATCGGCAGTAACGGGTAGGCCTTCATATTGCGCACGAGCAATCATGGCCGCACCACTGGCCGTGGATATTTGACAAAAATGGGTATCCACACCGGTTAATTCGATGAGCTGTAAACTTTGGGCAATCGCCATGGTTTCCGCCGCTTCGGGAATCCCGGTGAGACCCAAGCGTGTGCTGACTCGACCTTCATGGACACAACCGCCGGCACTCAGCGTTGCATCTTGCGGGTGTATGTAAACGGTTAAGCCATGGCTGGCGGCATACTCCATAGCGCGCCGCAAGATGCGACTGTTCACCGGTTGCATCAAGTTACTGACGCCCACACACCCGGCTTGCTTCAGAGCATACATTTCACTGAGTTTTTCGCCCTTCAAATCCAGCGTCAACGCACCTAAAGGATAGACTTTGGCACAGCCGGTTTGCTCCGTACGCCTGTGAATCAACTCCACTACGGCAGGCGAGTCAATGGTCGGCTGAGTATCGGGCGGACAACACAAACTGGTAATACCGCCCTTGATCGCCGCTTTGGTTTCTGATTCTATACTGCCTTTGTTTTCCTGCCCCGGTTCACGCAAGCGGGCACGAAGATCCACCAAACCCGGACACACCACTTTACCGGAAACATCGATCACCTGATCCGCATGAAAATCCTGCGGTTTCCGTCCCACACTGAGAATTTGGCCATCGGCAATGAAAAGATCCTGTTCCCGATCAATATCATTGGCCGGATCAATTATTCGTCCGCCGGTTAACTGTATACGCATTAGTTGACTCCTCCGGCAGGACGCCCAAGCACCATAGACATAACCGCCATGCGCACTGCCAAACCGTTGGTGACCTGTTCCAGCACCACCGATTGCGGGCCGTCAGCCACTTCCGACTGGATTTCTACACAACGATTAATGGGTCCGGGGTGCATCACAATCGCATCGGGTTTCGCCGCCGCCAGTTTGTCCTTCGTTAAGCCATAGCACTGAAAATACTCATGCTCGCTGGGTAACAACGCCCCCTGCATACGCTCTTTTTGCAATCGCAACATAATCACCACATCCGCGTTATCCAAGCCTTCTTCCAGGTCATGGTAAACATGGACACCCAGAGAATCCACATCGTTGGGTATTAAGGTCTTGGGCCCCACCACTCTGACCTCATTAACCCCCAAGGTGGTTAATGCATGGATTTGTGAGCGTGCCACACGCGAATGCAGAATATCCCCGACGATAGCCACATTCAGCGGGGCAAATTCTTTTTTGTGCCTGCGTATAGTAAACATGTCCAACAAAGCTTGGGTTGGGTGGGCATGACTGCCGTCACCCGCATTAATCACACTAATGTGTGGCGCCACGTGGGAGGCGATAAAATGTGCTGCGCCACTTTGCGCATGACGTACCACAAACATATCGCAATGCATGGCCTCAAGATTGCGCAACATATCCAACAGGCTTTCACCTTTGGAGGTGGCCGAGGTGGTAATGTTTATTTTCAGAACATCTGCCGAAAGACGTTTGGCTGCCAGCTCAAATGTGGTTAAGGTGCGTGTACTGGCTTCAAAAAACAAATTCACCACGGTTTTACCGCGCAATAAAGGGACTTTCTTCACGGCTTGCCCGGCGACGCTGCCAAAACCTTCAGCCGCATCCAGAATATCGACCAGAGTCTGGCGCTTCAAACCTTCCAAAGTGAGTAAATGGCGTAACCGCCCTTGTTGGTCCAGTTGTATATTTTGATTCATGAGGATTCCATCACCGTTAAAGTCAAAGTATCCGGGCCGGATAGTTTAACGTGCTGGCCTGACGTCAGATTCAAGTGCTTACCCACAATATCCGGTTGTATTGGCAATTCACGCCCCGTCCTTTCTCCCAGCACGATCAAGGTAATAGACGCCGGTCGGCCATAGTCGAATATTTCGTTCATGGCCGCTCGGATAGTACGTCCAGTGTGTAATATATCATCCACCAGAAGGATGTGTTTAGCATCCACCGATACCGGGAGTTGGGATGGCTTAACCTGGGGGTTCATGCCAATGCGACTGAAATCATCACGATAAAATGAGATATCCAAGTTTCCCAGCGGCTGGCTTAATCCCAGCAATTGGTGCAAACGTTTGGCAATCCAAACCCCTCCGGAGTGAATACCGATCATAAGTATGTCGTCACCGGCCGCGCCATTGCCTATGCTGAGCAAACGTTCTTTGACCTGCTGCGCCATTTGTCCCAGTAAATTCTCTACTTCGTTCGGTTCCCGC
Organism: Gammaproteobacteria bacterium; assembly: GCA_029882975.1. Lineage (NCBI taxonomy): Bacteria > Pseudomonadati > Pseudomonadota > Gammaproteobacteria > Gammaproteobacteria bacterium. The sequence goes on along the minus strand of JAOUJW010000008.1, from coordinate 127,877 downwards.
ATTACACCTGTCCCGTTTAATCTTTGCGAATCTCGCAGGTCTGCAACCAGCTTTCCAATATGAGTTGGGCCGCCACACTATCAACGCTATAGGTGGAATCCCTTTTTTCTCTATTAGATGCTTTGCCGGCACCTTTATTGACACCTTTGTCTGCGAGCATCTGTTCCGCCGCGTGGGACGTTAAGCGTTCGTCCACCCAGTATACGGGCAGATTGTACCGCCCATTGAGCTGATTACCAAAACGTCGTGCGCCCTGGCTTACTTTGTGTTCAGTTTGATCCAGATTCAGAGGTAATCCCACCACAAAAGCATCCGGTTGCCATTGTTGAATCAATTGCGTGATCTGTGGCCAGGGAATTTGAAGGTTTTTCACCAGCAAGGTGGTAACCGGATTGGCGGTCTGTGTGAATACTTGACCTACGGCAACACCGATACGCTGGGTTCCGAAGTCAAAGCCCAGCAAGGTCTGGATGTGGGGCGGGGCCGGAATATTGGATGGGGGATTACCCAAACTCACGCGTGGCCTACGTCTCCGGACAAGTGGTTTAAATCGATGCCCACCAGGCTCACTGCGGCTTGCCAGCGCTCAGCTGAATCCATGTGAAACAACACTTGTTCGTCTGCCATACAATTGATCCAGGCGTTTTCTCCCAGTTCCCGCTCCAATTGCCCGGCACCCCATCCGGCATAGCCCAGGGCTACCAAACAGTGCTCCGGTCCTTCACCCCGTGCCAAAGCCTCCACTATATCATTGGAGGTGGACAAACCAATGCGTGGTGTAACGTTCAAAGTGGATTCCCATTTCCCCAAGGGATTGTGCAAAACAAAACCCCGGTCCGTTTCCACCGGACCGCCACGAAAAACCGTCTGGCGCATTTTTTCATTATGACCATTCTTAATTCCCAAATAATCCACCACTTCACCCAATGTCAGGTCTACGGGCTGGTTGATGACGATGCCCATGGCACCGTGTTTATTGTGCTCGCAAATATAGGTCACACTATGAAAAAAATTGGGATCCGCCAATCCAGGCATGGCTATGAGAAACTGATTGGTCAGGCAGGTTTCGCGCATAAACAAAGTATGTGTCAGATTAGTAGTGGGAACAAGGGCACCGCATGATGTTGGCCGTCATCCCTGGCCTAAGCCATTGTTTTACCGGTTTTTTAACTTATCGGGTCCGTACCTTATTACCGGCCATAAACTGCCAGGTACGAATAATGGCGATCTCATCCGTATCCCGTTTTATATCCTCGGTAAAACTGGCATAAGGAGAGGCCATTTTTACAATTCGCACTACCGCATCATCCAAAACTTTATGGCCTGAAAAAGACAGAATATCCACCTTCTTAACCGTCCCGTTGGAACGAATGGTCACTTTCACCCGGACGTTACCGGATAATTTGCGCCTTCTGGCTTCATCGGGAAAGTTCAGGGTACCGATGCGTTCCACTTTTTTACGCCAGGCTTCTTCGTAGGATGCAAACCGATATTCTTTGGTTTTTGCCGTAATAATTTTGGTTTTGGTGCGGCGGGAGTATTGCTCGCGCTGCAAATCCAGCTCGGCACTTTGTTTGGCAATTTTCTTGTTGAGCATCACCAATTGAGCCGCAGTGGGATCCTGAATATTGGTGGGCATCTCCGGAGTATTTTCTTCGGTCTGGACGAATACTTCAGAGTCATCCACCGTCATTAATTGCATTTTGGTTTTTTCTGTAAATCGGGGCAAGACGGTTTCCGGGACCAGTTCCGCCACTTCGCCCACCTCACCGGTGGCGATCTGAGGTTCTACCGCAGAGGTCGGTTTGTGGGCGTCTTTACTTTCACCACCACCCTCCTGACTGGCTTGGGCCAGAAAATCCGCATCTTCTATTTTTTTGTCGGTACGACTTTGCACCAGCGTCACTTCCAAACCCGGTAGTTTTTCCGGCGGTTTTTTCTTATCCGGTTTACTGAAGCTAATCCCCATAATGATTAAACTGTGCAATATCACCGCAAAAAATATGGTTAAACCCAAGCGGTCATTGGCACCAATGTTGGGGTTTTGTATGGGTGATTGCCTGACTTGTAAGACTGCCATGATTGGACTCTAAATATTTCAGTTACTTATTTCAAACCTTGCCCAGTTGCCGGACAATTTTCAAGGCGATTAAACCACTTATAATGCCAAATCCCATCGCTGCCGTCATCAAAAACGGCAATAACCCCAGTAAAGCCTGGTGGGGCACAAACAAATAGTAAGCAGCATAAAACTGGCCAATCATATGGGACATGGCGGCCAAAACTCCATAACCAAGGGCACCAATCCGCCAAGTCCCCAGTTTTGCCGCCACCATACTGGCCAAGGTTAATACCGTTACGCTACAAATCGCACCACTAAAACTTAACACGAAGGTAGGCGACAAAAATGTCCCTATCACTATACTCCCCAACAAAACGCGCAGTAAAGAGACCCAAACAGCGGTTCGCCATCCATACAACAACAACGCCACCAGGGTGACTATATTGGCCAATCCGGGCTTGATGCCGGGTATGGGGCTGGGTAAGGCGCTCTCAGCCACATGGATACTGATGGCTAAAGCGGTCAGCCAGGCCACCAGATGGTCTTCTCGGGTACTGTGTAATTGTGCCATTAAAAATTTATGCTGTCGTAGCGGGGATTGGCCCCTAATATCTGCACACTGACCCGGTTGGGTAGGCAGACCGCCAGTTCGCCACTGTACTTTAACCAACCCTGCAAAATACATTGTTTGGCGGTACAAGGGGAATCAATAAAACGAATTTGACCGTCTTTTATCCGCAAGCTGCTCGTTCCGACCGAACCGGGCACCTCAATCAACTGATCACGATTCAAATCAAAAGTTTTCCAGGGCTTGCCGCTGAGCAATACGGTGGCCTGAGAACCGGTTTGGGTCGGCTTTACCGCCATGAAATAGATAAAAGCAAGCCAGACCGCGGCCACCAATATGACTACCGCATCTCCCCGAGTGACTTGTTCCTCGGAACTTAACATTTAACTCATCACAAGGGTAAGCTGTATTCAATGGTCGGTAAGGGCTTCACATCAAAGTGTACTCTGCCCTTTAGCCCCGGTGTCATGTAGACCTTGCCACGATGATCCACCAGAATAACCCCTTTGACACCCATTGCCCGAGCCACTTCATACCACTCTTCCGGACCGGCGACCAATAAGGCCGTTGCCGCGGCATCCGCTTCGGCGGCGCTGTGATGAAACACCGTTACTGACACAGCACCTCGGGCCGGATAGCCGGTGTGCGGGTCAATAATGTGGAAATAGCGAATACCGTCATGCATAAAATAACGCTCATAATCCCCGGAAGTAAACACGCTCTCATCACCCATTACGTCTACCGATGCCAGCATACCACCGCCTCTGGGATTACGTATGCCAATGCGCCAAGGCCGCTCCCCATGACTGCCAATGGCACGCAAATCTCCGCCGGCATTAACAATGGCGTTATTCAATCCTAAGATTTTTAATTGTTCTATGGCCATATCCACGCCATAGCCTTTGGCAAAACCACCGAAATCCAGCACCACCGCACTGTTAGTGCTGGAGATTTCTATACCTTCCAATTTGATATCTTGCATACGGGGGTTTTTTTCCAGCAGAGCTTCGATTTGGTCCGGAGACGGTGGTGCCTCAGGAGTTTGCTTGCCGTCAAAACCCCAGAGTTTAATAAGCTTACCAATGGCGGGATTGAACCGCCCCTCCGATTTTTCTGATAATAGGGTGGCTTTACGTATTAATGGCAACACCGATGGGGCCACACTGAATTTGTCTCCCATAGGTAAAAGTTGATTGATACGCCCCAGCGGTCCGGGTTCCCAAGGGTGCCAGGTGCGATGCATGTAATCAAAATCCTTTGCCAACAGGGCCACCGCTTCGGCGCCCTTTTTTTTGTCGACATTCCATATTTTCACTTCAATCAGCGTTCCAAAGCCAACCAGTTGCTCGTGGTACACGGGTGGTTTGGGCGTACAGGCGTTGAGCCAAACGGCAGCAACAAATATCAATATTATGCGATACTTCAAGTAATTAACCTTTGTGTGGCTGGGATTGTACTGCCTGAGCAATAGCATCTAATAATGTTGAGCTAATATTCAAACCGTAGAGGGCATCCAGCTCTCGAATACAGGTGGGGCTGGTGACATTAATCTCGGTCAAATAATCACCAATGACATCCAACCCTGTGAACATCAGTCCTTTCTGTACCAGGGTGGCTCCAACCTGTTGGCAAATCCATCGATCTCGCCGGCTCAATTCCACACCCTGGGCTCGCCCTCCCGCCGCCAGGTTGCCTCGGGTTTCGCCTTGTGCCGGTATGCGTGCCAAGGCATAGGCTATAGGCTCGCCATTTACCATGAGAATACGTTTGTCGCCTTGAGTGATTTCCGGAATAAATCGTTGGGCCATCACATAACGCGTTTGATTTTGAGTCATGGTTTCCAAAATCACATTGCGATTGGGATCCGCGTGATGCACGCGAAAAATGGATGCCCCCCCCATGCCGTCCAGAGGTTTAATAATGGTATCGCCCTGCTCATCAATAAAGTGGTGCAACTGACTCATGCGGCAACTGACAATAGAAGGCGCTGTGCACTGGGGAAACCAGGCAGTAAACAATTTTTCGTTGGCATCCCGAATAGATGCAGGATTATTAACCACCAATGCACCCTGGTGTTGAGCTAACTCCAGTAAATACGTCGCATAAATATATTGCATATCGAACGGTGGATCTTTGCGCATGAGTACCGCATCCAACTTGGCCACCGGTTCCACCGTTTTTGTTTGCAGTTGAAACCAGTGTTTGTCGTCATCAATGACGCTCACTTGTTGCATCGTCGCCATACAACGACCGTTATCAAGATACAAATCTTCCAGTTCCATGTAATACAATTGCCAGCCTCGGGACTGAGCCTCCAACATCATGGCAAAGGTACTGTCTTTTTGTATCTTGATGCGGCTGATAGGGTCCATCACCACACCCAGTTTAAATACATTCATTAATTAACCACGCTTTCCAATTGTCCCAACCCATATCAACTCGTTCAACTTTTAACCATTCGGTTACATATTAACCAATATTAAAGCACTTATTGGCATCCTGGAGCACAGACCTTGGTATTAAAGTCCTGTGCTTACTTGAGCTACATAAGTGTAATGATTAAAATGCAATCGTGTCGACAGTTTAGCGCCACCAAGATGTAAATAACTATCGTTGCCCTTGAGCGCATTTCCATGTTCCGGCTTTGGTCCCTCAATCACCGAGCTGGCTTCGAATGTGGCTACCGTGCAAAATGTAAAAAAGGGTGTTGATGTCAGCTCCAAGCAGAACGTTTTTCCGCACCCGAAAAATAGGTTAAGTTATTGGTCTCAAAATAAAATCGAAACCAAGGCTATAAAGGAAATAGGCAATACGCCGATACATGAAAAGTAAAATGGCCGTAGTTGTCAGGCAATAACTTAACTATATTTTTATTGTTACGGTTGGATGGGCACAGGGAAGCTATTGATTTCTCTAACCCTGTAGGTTAAAAACGGGATTTAGCAGTACACGATGACATGCTTGAAACTGTTTTGGGTGCGAAATCATTAGCTTATATATACTGATCAGAGGTGCAGTAAGTGGCGGATGCAGCGGAAAAATCTTTGCAGGGAATTAAAGTAATGGTGATTGATGACAGCAAAACCATTCGGCGAACTGCCGAAACTTTGCTAAAAAAAGCAGGATGCGAGGTAATCACCGCTACCGATGGATTCGAAGCGCTGTCAAAAATCACGGACCAGAATCCGGATGTCATATTTATTGACATCATGATGCCTCGCCTTGACGGATATCAAACCTGTGCACTAATCAAAAACAACCAACTATACAAGAATACACCCGTTATTTTATTGACCAGCAAAGACGGCTTATTTGATAGGGCGAGGGGCAGGATTGTTGGTTCCGACCAATATTTGACCAAGCCTTTCACAAAAGATGAGTTGTTGGGCGCCATTTCGGCGCATGTCGGTCAGTAACACCGATAGTTTGTTTAATGTAGCCTAAAGTACGGGCAGTCATACGGGAGAACCAGTAATGGCCAATATTTTGATAGTCGATGATTCACCGACCGAAATTCATGTTTTGAAAACCATGTTGGAAAAAAATGGTTTCGATGTGTGCACTGCCAATAGCGGAGAAGAAGGCATAGAAAAGGCGAAAACTGAAAAACCGGATATGATCCTGATGGATGTGGTTATGCCGGGAATGAACGGCTTTCAGGCTTCCCGTCAGATTTCCAGTGATCCGGAAACCAGTGCTATTCCTATTATTATAGTTAGCACCAAAAACCAGGAAACAGACAAAATGTGGGGCTTGCGCCAAGGCGCCAAAGACTACATTGCCAAACCCGCTAAAGAAAAAGAGTTGATCAGTAAAATCAACGAAATTCTTGGGTGAGATACCGTTAAAGGACCCGTATGGAAACTCTGACGCGAAGTGGTTCTGCAATTGAGTTATTGTATAAAATAGAACAACTTAGCAAACAAGCCGCACGCGGTTTGCCGCAGCGGCTGGACATAAAAGAAGCATGGAGCGGAATCGGGTTTAGGATTGGAAGCGTGAATCTCGTGGCTCCTTTAACTCAAGTGAACGAACTTATTCACTACCCGAAACTGACCCTGGTCCCTGGAACCAAAAAGTGGGTAAAAGGCATAGCCAATATCCGCGGCACCTTGTTACCCATCATGGATTTACAAGGCTTTCTCGGTAAAACCAGCGTCAGTGTCTCAGCTAAAACCCGGGTTATGGTAATCAAACACGGGGATCTGGCGGTAGGCCTGGTAGTTGATGAAGTCCTGGGTTTAACTCATTTTAGTGAAGAAAACCAAGTAACCGCCGTTGCGCAGTTTGATGAATCTTTGCGCAACTTTATCCAGGGAGCTTTTCATCAGGATGGTGTGGAGACTTTAATATTCAGTATGCATGCACTAGCCGGCCATCCGGATTTCTTTAAGGTAGCCGTTTAGGTAAGATACAACGCATATTGTGATACGGTTGTTTAACGCGTTGTTAATGTATTGTTAACAGTTTAGGCTCATTTGTGAGCATTTTGTAACCAAACGGGCAGGAGCCAGGCTTATGATTAGCGAAATTGATTCCAAGGCATCCTTTGATAAAGGATTGCTTACCCTGGTAGTTTTGTTGCTACTCTCATTGGGATTGTTGTTTCTCACGGTAGTAACGATTGCCGAAAACACCAAGAACGATAAAGAGTACATCAGTTTGGCCGGTGAGCAACGCGTACTCTCACAAAGTGTTGTAAAAGATGCGGTAGAGGCGTCTTCAGCCAACGTGGACGCCTTTAAGGCGTTGAAACAGGGCCGCAATACCTTCGATAGAATCCTCTCCAATTTGACTGACGGTAATATTGAAACGGGCTTGCCGCAAACCCCCGCTGAAGTAGAAATGGAGCTGATGGAGGTCCGTAAGACCTGGAAAGAATTTAGAGCTAATGCCGGTACCATCCTGGACGCGGAAGGCACCATCCGTATGCTGAGCGAGTTCGTAGGCGCGGTAAACGAAACCATGCCCACCTTGCTGGCGGTATCGGATGAGGTGGTCAGTATCATGATTGAATCCGGAGCCAATGCCAGTCAGGTATATGTTGCTGCCAGGCAGCTCATGTTGATTCCGCGTATCTCTGTAAACGCCAATAAGGTACTTCAAGGTGGCCAGGGTGCTGCCTCTGCGGCCGACCGCTTCGGCCGTGACGCCGCGCTCTTCGGTCGCGTATTGGACGCCATGCTTAAGGGCAACCGCAAAATGAACATCCGCCGTGTACGCGATCCGGACGCCAGAGACAAACTGGCGGAAGTTAACGAATTATTCGAAACTGTACACGACTTGGTGGGGCGCATCCTGGATCAAACTCCTACCTTGTTTGATGCTCAAAAAGCGTCCAACAACATGGTGAAAAATAGCCAAAAATTCCTTGCCACCACCACCAAACTCATGAACGCATACAGCACCCTGGAGGAACAGCGACCCATTAACGCCTTTGTGGGCACTTTGCTGGGTTTGATCTCATTGGGACTGTTGATCATGCTGGGTGTGAGTCTGGTACGATCTACCAAGGGACGTTTGCGTGAAACCGCTGAATCCAATCGTCGTAATCAGGACGCTATTATGCGACTACTGGATGAAATCGGCGACTTGGCCAGTGGTGACCTGTCGTCCCATGCAACGGTAACCGAAGACATCACCGGTGCTATCGCTGACGCTATTAACTACACCATAGATGCGCTGCGACGACTGGTATTCACCATTAATGAAACCACCGTACAGGTATCATCCGCCGCCCAGGAAACACAGGCAACCGCTATGCATCTGGCCGAGGCGAGTGACCATCAGGCCGAACAGATTACCGCAGCCAGTGCAGCTATCAATGAAATGGCGATCTCCATCGAACACGTATCAGCCAACTCACTGGAATCCTCCAATGTAGCGCATAAATCAGTGGATATCGCGAAGAAAGGGGCACAGGCTGTGCAAGACACCATCAATGGTATGGACAAGATCCGCGAGCAAATCCAGGAAACCTCCAAGCGAATTAAGCGTTTGGGTGAAAGCTCTCAGTTGATCGGTGACATGGTAGAACTTATTAATGACATTGCCGACCAAACCAACATTCTGGCCTTGAACGCGGCAATCCAGGCGGCCATGGCCGGGGAATCCGGTCGAGGTTTCGCGGTGGTAGCGGACGAGGTACAACGACTCGCTGAAAAATCTACTGACGCAACCAAACAAATTGAGGCACTGGTAAAAACCATCCAATCGGATACCAACGAAGCGGTGGCGTCTATGGAACAAAGTACATCCGGTGTAGTCAGTGGAGCGCAGTTGGCCTTACGCGCCGGTGAAGCTTTGGAAGAGATCGAAAACGTATCGGCTCATTTGGCGGATCTGACTCAAAGTATAACGGAATCGGCGCAGCAACAGGCAACAGCCGCTGCCAGTATTTCTGATAGTATGAACGTGATCCAGGAGGTAACCACGCAGACTTCTGCAGGTACCAACGAAACCTCGGCATCTATCGGTAATCTGGCTGAGTTATCCAATGAGCTGAGAAAGTCCGTATCCGGGTTCAAGCTACCTGATTAATACTGAACTCGTGTTACCACGTTGGACAAGAGGTAATGAAATACGCGGTGGAAACCCCAAAGAGGAAAAAAGCTTATCCCTCAAAGTTTCCAGACATGGACGACGAGCAGTATTCCAAGTGGACTGCTTTACTGGAACAACGATTAGGGGTAGTACTACCTGAAAACCGCAAATCATTCCTGGTGACCAACGTAGGGATGAGAATGCGCGAATTGGGTTTCGACAACTATGACCAGTATCTTGAGCATCTCAATACCGGTCACAGAGGCAATGTAGAGTGGAACCAGTTGGTTCATCACTTGACTGTGCATGAAACCCGGTTTTTGCGTAATCAGTCCACAATAAAACTGATATGCGAGAAATTTTTACCACAAGGTAGACAGTTCGCCAACAAACCTCTCACGATTAACGCGTGGAGTGTTGGTTGTGCCACGGGTGAAGAACCCTACACCATGGCAATGGCGATAGACGAGCACATGTCTCGGATCGGTTGCAACTACTATCTGGGTATTATGGCCAGTGACATTAGTCGCAGTGCATTGGCAATCGGTCGCACGGGAATATACTCCGCCTTGCGCGTCAAAGATGTCAGCGACCAGTGGCTCCAAAAATATTTTATCAGGTGTGAGGGCGGTAAGTTTGAAGTCATACCTGAACTAAAACAACGAATATGCTTTAACCAGTTAAATATTCTGGAAATGGATGATATGCCCATTGGACAAATGGATATCATCGTCTGCCAGAATTTACTTATATATTATAACCGGGAGCGCCGCTTGAAGATAATGGATACTTTGGTGAAATATCTGGCGCCTGGAGGCATAATTATCCTGGCGGCAGGAGAAATGCTCAATTGGTCTCACCCCAAAGTGACCCGGTTTCCATTTGCCAATACTCTGGCATATCAGCGTATGGAATAGGTGTACCCCATGAGTACCGCGCAGGAACTGGACTACACAACCCTCAAATGGGTCAAAGACGAAATCGACGAAAGTCTGAAGCAAACCCGCCAGGCTTTGGAAGCCTATGTCGAAAACCCTGAGGACAAAACTCAGATCCGCTTTTGCGCCACATACCTGCACCAAATTTACGGCACTCTGCAAATGGTGGAAATCTATGGTGGAGCGCTGCTGGCAGAAGAAATGGAATTACTGTCCAACGCTTTGCTTAATGGCAAGGTAACCGTTGCGGAAGACGCCTATGAAGTTCTGATGCGTTCTATTTTGCAATTGCCATCGTATCTGGAACATATCGAACAGGGCCACCCTGACCAGCCGGTCATACTCCTGCCCTTGTTGAATGACCTGCGCAGCGCCCGTGATGAACATTTATTGAGTGACAGCGCCTTTTTCTCGCCCAGTCTCGATGTCACACCACCACCGGAACCCATAAAGCCTGATAAGAAAAAAATAAATCTGAATCAATATGGCAAGAAATTACGCACCGTCTATCAGGCTTGCCTGGTCGGTCTCTACCGCAACTCGGATACCAAGGGCAATTTAAAGAAAATCGGTGCCGTGTTGCGCGAAATGTCTGTCCACTCCACGAACGAGAACAGCCGTCGGCTTTGGTGGGTTGCCACCGGCGTGGTTGAAGCGTTGTTGGAAAAGGGGTTGGACCTCAGTAATTCCTTAAAACAGATCATCGGCCAGTTAGACAAGGAAATTAAGCTGCTGATCGATAAAGGCGAAGATGTTTATAAAGACAAGCACGCCGACGATCTGACCAAAAACCTGCTGTATTACATTGCCACTTCCAAGTCCAATGGCAAGAGAGTACGTCAAATCAAACAAGCATTTGATTTGGAAAATGCCTTACCCTCATCGGGTGACGTAAGTGAATCTTTCGAGAGCTTGCGCGGTTCATCCCAGGAGCTGATGCGCTCCGTTTCCGCCGTTATCAAAGAAGACTTACTGCAGATTAAAGATCAACTGGATATTTTTGTTCGCGCAACCCAACGCGATGTGGCTACATTAGAGCCATTAGGCGGACAGATGCGGCGTATTGCCGACACCTTGGCCATGCTGGGACTGGGAGACTTACGCAAAATTGCGCAAGAACAATTATTGACCATTGATGAACTTTGCAGCGGCAATAAGCAGCCCAACGATGTCACCCTCATGGAGATTGCCAGCGCCCTACTGTATATCGAGTCATCCCTGGAAGGCGTGGAGACAAAAACACACGGTGGCTCCGGTAAAACCCTTCCAGCCGGCGAACAAGTACAACTGAACAAATTGGTCATTGCCGAAGCCTCTGAGGTTTTGACCAAAGTGAAGGAGAGCTTTAATACCTTTGCTACCGATTCATCACAAAAAGAGAAAATCGCCGATACCCCGGACCAGCTTGGTCAGGTAAGAGGGGTTATGTCCGTGCTGGCTTTCGATCATGCCGCCAGCTTATTACAAGCAGCCATCCAATATATTCGCAAAGAAATTATTGATACCGATCAAGCCCCGGACCAGAAAGCCCTGGATGCTGTTGCTGACGTTATCACCAGTATCGAATACTACTTAGAAGCAGTAGTGGATTCCCGAAAACACGCGGATTCTTTGTTAAGTGTTGCGGTGAAAAGTCTGACCGAGCTGGGTTACAACCCGGATGAGGCAGCCGTAACCACCAGCACTGATACCGATTTCGGTGAACTGGAAATTGAGCAAGATGTAGCGGAGGAACCGCCTTTGCAGTTGGCGGAGTCCGCCGAGCTGTCTCTTGAGCCGGAACCGGAAACCGTAGAACCGCGCGGTCTGGTTTTGGAAGACACACCTGCGCCCAGCGCAGAGGAAGACAACTTAACTTTAGAGATCAGTAGCTCAGAAGAGTTGTCATTGGAGCCCGATGTGGATGAGGGTATCACCTGGAATACAGATACCGATTCATCGTTGGCCGGGCCGTCCTTTACCTTGGAGGAACCCGGTTTATCGCTGGAAGATACCAATACGGGTATGGAGTGGGCCAGCTTAACCACTGACGAACCCGCAGTGGACGATTCTGCTTTTGAGCTATCGTCCCAGGAAATGGAAGAACCGGTACAAGAAATAGAATTCAATGCAGAAATAGATTTTCAAGACAGTCCCGAAGCCTTGTCTATGGACCTGGATGGCTCCAGCTTATCGAAAAGTGATGATTTGGAGGCTAATCCGGACCGAGAAAGCCTGGATCTTGGAAGTGCGGACAGTTTGGAAAGCCTGGATGAGGATTCACTGCTTCTGGAAATCCCGGAAGACACCGAAGCGATGGACCTGCAGTGGGATATCCCCAACGATTCCATCGAATTACAGGATATCTCCGTAGATGATGCACTGGATTTCTCCGATTCCCTGGAAATTGATGAGCCCATTGCCATCGAACCCATGAAAACGGCTGCAGAAACACCCACGGTTGCTTTGGAAATCACCGAAGAACAAAGCCGGCAACTTCAGATGGCACCAAGTACGCCCGTGGTGGAAGATGACATTGATGAAGAAATTCTGGAAATTTTCATCGAGGAAGCCGACGAAGTCGTGGTTGTTATGCGCATTAACCTGGATAACTGGCGCCAAAACAATGACAGTGACGCCTTGGCCACCTTACGTCGCTCCTACCACACAATCAAAGGTAGCGGCAGGCTCGCCGGCGCTATGGAAATTGGCGAATTCGCCTGGGCTATTGAAAGCATGCTCAATCAGGTCATTGAGGGACAATTGGAACCCAGTCCCGTTATGTTTGAACTATTGGATAACAGCCAAATCGCACTGGACTGTTTGATCTCTAAATTGAAAGGTGAGGTCAACAGTGTTCCCAGCGTTCAAGGTCTGGTGGATACGGCCAATGCCTTAGCAGTAGGTAAACCGGTAGCCGATGTACCACCGTACAGCGCAGACGGCACATCAAAAATTACCGACTCTACGGCAGCGCAAATTGCAGAATTGGAACAGGTCAGTCAGGAAATCGAGTCCGAGCTGAGTGAGGCTGAGCCAGATGAAACTCAGGACAATGTACTACAGGAAATCTTCCGCAAAGAAACCGAGACTCACCTGAAAGCCATCGGCAATTATCTGGATAATTTCAAACCCAGTAAAAAGTCTTTTCAAGACGGAAATTTAATGCGCGCCTTGCACACCCTGCACGGCAGTGCCCGCATGGCGGATGCCAAATACATTGCCAGTTTGGCTGAACGGCTGGACCGTCACTACAATACCCTGTCTGAATCCGGCCAGCCTGCTACCGCACATATGACGGATGTTCTGGAACAGGCGCATGCCATGCTAAGCGACATGGCCGAGCACACGGACGATCCCGAATACAAACCGGAAGGTTACAGTGACCTGATTCACCAGGCCGAAAACATGGCCTTGGATCACGGCGTAAAACCGGATTTTGAAACTGAGAATTTTCTCCAGGAGGAAGATTCCTTTCAAGGGCTTACTCCCCTGGATATCAATGACATACAACCGGAGACAGAAGAAATTCAATTGTCCGACCCCCTTGGTGACTTTGCCATGGAGTCCATTGAACTGCAGGAACCTACCCTGCAGCTGGATTTGGATGACGGTGATCTTTCTCTAAACGATCTTATCGAGTCTTCAACGAATGAAGAGCTGCGAGACAACACCCTGGAGTTGTCCATCGAAACGGTTGCACCCGACGCAACTCAACAATTAGCACGCCCAGGCGAGGACCAGCTATTCAGCATGGATGACCATGTGGATGAAGAGCTGTTGGAGATTTTCCTGGAGGAAGCACAGGACATTTTGGCCAATATTGAGGACAGTTTGTCACGCTGGAGTTCCGACCTCAACAGTGAAGATATTATTGCTGAGTTACAACGCTCCCTGCACACCCTGAAAGGGGGCGCACGGATGGCGGACATCAACCCCTTGGCAGATATTGCCCATGGTATAGAAAGCCTGCTTGAACAAATCATCGAAGGCAACCGTGTTGCCGATGCCGCCTTGGAATCTTTGGTTAGAGATTGTATGGACTGGCTGGCTCAAACTGTCGACAAAATAAAACAACGAGGTTCTTTTTCCACATCCGGTGCACTATTGGCGCGGATCGAAGCGTTTACCCATGGCACAGCCTCAGATGAGGCAATTGGAGTCGATCCCATAGTCGAAGAAAGCGACTCGGGCACCATGGATATCGTCATCGAGGAAGCCAAAACCATTGAGATGAAAGCACCTCAATTTCCCGAAGACGATTTCGGTCCCATCGCACCGGAAAATGAACTACTGAATTTGTTCCTGGAAGAAGCCAACGAAATTCAACAACAGAATGCAGATATTCTGTCGCAACTTCAGGAGAACCCGCAAGAACGGAACCATTTAAGTAAGTTGCACCAGTCCTATGTCCGTCTTGAAGACGGAGCTCACTCTGCCCATTTGCACACCGTGGTTAATTTAGCACAAGCTATTGAGCACGCTTTGATCAGCCTGGATCACAACGGCACCGATTTGCGCTCCATTGATGTACAACTTTTCCGCCGTTGCCACGAGTGGTTGAATTCAGCCTTGGTGCGTTTACGCAATTTTCAGGAGTTGCAACAGCCACAAGCTCTCTTGGATGAATTACAGCAGCTGAGTTCACCACAGGAAGCTATGGATGATTATGGCATAGACTCCGAAGCGATTTCCCTGACGGCGGATGAGGACGAACCCGAAGAAATTACGCTGCAATCCCTTGATGGTTTGGACGACATGGACTTTTCCATATCCGAACCGGTAGCAACACTGGATTTGAGTGACGATGTTTACAGCGATGACGAAATAGACGAGGAATTGGTAGACATCTTCATTGAAGAGGCTGAAGAAATTCAGGAAACCAATGACCGCATTTTGTCGGAATGGGAACAAAACATTGGAAATCGTGAGCTCATATTAGAGTTGCAACGGTCTCTACACACCCTGAAAGGCGGTGCGCGCATGGCCGGCTTGTCTTCCATTGGTGATTTAAGTCACGCCATTGAGTCTTTGCTGGAAGGGGTCACCGAGTCCGGACTTACGCCTACCGCGGATTTTCCCAAGATCATCCATGCCTGCCAGGACTGGTTGAGTAAAGCGATTGAGCAGGTTAAAAAAGGACAAACAACAGGACATGCGGCGCACCTTATCCACCAGTTGGAGAACCTGTTAGCTCAAAAACCCTTAGAGCCGCTAACACAGGAAATAGCCATTGACATCGCTGCGGCTGAACCAGAACCAGAATTGATAATGGAGTCGGAATTGGAACCGATCCCGGATCCTGAGCCGGTGACAGCAAAAACAATGACCTTACCGGCCGTTGACGCGCCTATGGGTGAGCTGATCCAATTACCCGGCCTGGAAAAAGGCCAGTTCGATCCCAATGATCGGCGCCAGGGCTCTCGAAATGTAGAAGAACAAATTCGTGTTCGTGCCGACCTCATCGACAATTTGGTGAACTACGCCGGTGAAGCCAATATCTTTAACTCTCGTATCGGACAACAATTAAACGCTTGGCGCTTCAACCTGGCAGAGCTCAATCAAACGGTCAATCGTCTGGAAGGGCAGTTGCGTAAGTTTGAAATAGAAACCGAAGCTCAAATTATGTATCGCCATGCTGACATTACCACCGAAACGGAAGAGGACGACGAAGATTTCGATCCGCTGGAACTGGACCGTTTCTCATACATGCAACAGCTCTCCCGCGGTATGGTGGAGAGTTTGGGCGATTTGACCAGTATCCAAAATTTACTTGAGAATATTTCCGGTGATACGGACGTATTATTGCTGCAACAATCTCGCATTCACACCGACTTGCAGGAAGGTTTAATGCGAACCCGGTTGACCCCGTTCTCCAGCGTCCTGGCCCGCTTGCGCCGTATTGTTCGGCAAACCTGTCAGGAGACCAATAGAGAAGCCGGTTTAACCGTCACCGGTGCCGAAGGGGAAATGGACCGCACGCAACTCAACCGCATTGTGCCGGCATTGGAACATATATTACGTAACGCCATCGCCCACGGTATTGAAAGCGAAACCGAACGCAAAAAGGCCGGCAAACCGGCTGCGGGTACTATAGAAATTCAATTTTCCCGAGAAGGCTCAGAGGTTGTACTAAAAATCGTTGATGATGGTGCCGGTATGAATATCCAGGCCCTGCGCAATAAAGCAATTGAGCGCGGCCTGATTACGAAAAAGGCCAAACTCAGCGACCAGGAAATTATGGAGTTTATTCTCCAATCCGGGTTCAGTACTGCCACGGAAATCACTCAGATTTCCGGTCGTGGTGTGGGGATGGACGTCGTTAATACGGAAATCAAACAGCTTAACGGCTCCTTACACATTGACTCCAATTACGGCAGCGGCACTACTTTCACCGTTCGGCTGCCACTGACCGTATTGATCAACCAAGCACTGATGGTGACTGCCAACGAATGCAACTACGCCATTCAAATGTCCAATGTGGAACACGTGGTGCGAATTCGAGGCGACGAGCTAAACCGCCTGTTGTCCGGTCAACAGGAGCATTACGACTACGCGGGACAACAATATGAACCCCTGAGCTTGAATCAGATTTTACACAATCTCAAAGCCGATATTTTAGAAAACAAAACCACGTATCCGGTGCTATTGGCACGCAGTGGTGACCATCGTATCGCGATCCATGTGGATCAATTGATCGGTCGCCAGGAAATCGTAATCAAGTCCTTAGGGCCCCAACTTAGTTCGGTTGACAATATCTCCGGCGCTACTATACTGCCCAACGGTGAGATTGCTCTGATTTTGGACATCAGCACCTTGATTCGAAGCAATCTCGCCTTGCAACAAGCTGACGAGCCGGTGGAATTCCTCGAAGCTCCTCAAAAAGTTACCAAACCGGTGGTTATGGTGGTGGACGACTCCATTACCGTGCGCAAAGTCACGCAACGATTGCTGACTCGAAACGATATGGACTCAATCACTGCCAAAGATGGCGTGGACGCGCTGACGGTTCTTATGGAACAAATACCCGATGTTATGTTGTTGGACATTGAAATGCCTAGAATGGACGGTTATGAATTGGCGACTGCGATCCGAAATGACCCACGCCTGAAACATATACCCATTATCATGATTACCTCACGAGCAGGTGATAAACACCGTGATCGTGCCATGTCAATTGGGGTAAACATGTATATGAGTAAACCGTTCCAGGAAACCGACTTGTTAAACAATATTCGAACTCTAATTGATCAGTAATGTTGGATCTCATGCAATCGACGAAAGTGGCCGTATTTGCTTCATCCAACCGGCAAAGACAGCACTTACAAACCCTGCTGGAGAAGTCGGACAAACATATACAAGTCGTACTTAGCGAAGCGGAAAGCGGTACCTTTTTAGAAAAAATCGCCGATACCGATGCCGATGTGGTGTTGATTGACTTCGGTGACGACGATGAGCAAGTGGATGACGTCCTGGATGTGATGATGGACCAATCCGATATACCGGTTTTGTTCAATGACAGCGGCACTGAAGGGGCTACCGGCAGCGATGCTTGGGCTCGGAAACTAGCGGCCAAGTTAGTCGCCATGGCCCATGGTCAAACTATAAGCAATCCTTCAGAGACCCAAGAAACCCCGGTCAATCAGAACCAAGATCTTACTCCCGCCAGTGAGTTGAATGTTTGGGTGCTGGGAGCATCGCTGGGAGGGCCTCAGGCAGTAAGACAATTCTTATCCAGTATTGACGATGATTTACCCGTGGTTTTTATTTTGGCGCAACACATTGGTGCCAACCACATCAACTTACTGGCAGAGCAACTGAACCGTGTCACCGGATTTACCGTCCTACCTGGAAAAAACGGCCACAAATTAAGCCATGGACAGGTTATTCTCACACCGGCGGATAAATTAATCAGTTTTACGTCGGACGGGTATATTGCTTTAAAACCGGCACCCCCTGCCGCCGTTTATTCACCCAGCATTGATTTGGTAATGGCGGAAGTGGCTCGTTGTTTCAAACAAAACGCCGGCACCATCGTCTTTAGCGGCATGGGAGATGATGGCTCCAAAGGCTGTGAAGCAGTGGCCGAACATGGGGGAATCGTATGGGCTCAGGATGTTGCCAGTTGTGTCGTGAGCAGTATGCCGGATAAAGCACGAAAAACCGGTAAAGTGAGCTTAAGTGCCAGACCCGACCAATTGGCTGAAAAATTGTACGAACATTTTAGTATGATTCATTAACCGAGAAGCGCGATGCCTGAAGAGAAAAAACTGGTTGTACGCAGTCAGCTCATCCCCCTGAACAATATGCGACTGGTATTGCCCAACACCGCTATCGCCGAGGTTATTTCCTTGTTGAAACCCCAGCCGGTGGACTCCAGTGTTCCCTGGTTATTAGGTATGGCTTCCTGGCGCGGCCTGCTTATCCCCATCATTTCATTTGAAACGGCCAGCAAAGGCGAGCCGGCTAAAATGGACAAACGCTGCCGTGTCATTGTGCTCAATTCCCTAGGTGCACGAGACACTCTGCCGTTTTACGGGCTTATCGCCCAGGGGATACCACGCTTAATGTCTTTGGATTCCAGCAGCGTGGTGGATTCCCCTGCAGAAGATGTGTTGCCGTTTGCATTGCGCCATGTCAGTTTGGATGGCAATCCAGCTATCATCCCTAACCAAACCGAGCTGGAAACTCAGCTGCTCCAATCCGGCGTACGGGTCACCGAAGAAGTTTGATCTCAGTTTTTGGTAGCGAGATTTATACCCTCCCAGGCTACTTCTACCATTTTCACTAATTGTTTCGGTGTGGCTATGTAAGGTGGCATAAAGTACACCACGTTACCCAAGGGCCTGAGTAACACACCGTGTTCCAAAGCGTAACGATAAACCTGCAAGCCCCGGCGCTCCTGCCAATCATAGGGTTGGCGGCTGCTTTTCTCCGCTACCATTTCCACCGCCGCTATCATTCCGGTCTGACGCACATCGCCAATATGGGGATGGTCAACAAAATCCGCACAAGCCTCTTCCAACACATTGGCGAGCACTCGGTTATTTTCCAAAACATTATCGGATTCAAATATATCCAGGGTTGCCAACGCCGCCGCACAGGCCAGTGCATTTCCCGTGTAGCTATGCGAATGTAAGAAAGCTCGTAAACTGGTGTAATCTGCGTAAAAGGCGTCATACATCTTGTCCGTGGTCAACACCACCGAAAGGGGCAAATAGCCGCCGGTGAGTCCTTTGGATAGACACATAAAATCCGGACTGATATTCGCCTGTTCGCAAGCGAATAGGGTCCCGGTGCGACCAAACCCGACAGCGATTTCGTCGGCGATTAAATGGACATCGTAACGATCACACGCTTGCCTCAATAGGCTTAAATAGATGGAATCATACATGCGCATACTGCCTGCGCACTGGACCAATGGCTCCACTATAACAGCACACACTTCGCCGGCGTGCTGTTGTAGCATGTGCTCCATGTCCTGGAACTTACGTCGACTGTAATCTTCCCAGGACTCACCCGGTTCACAGTAATAACAATCGGGTGATTCCACGGTATAAGTATCAAATAGCAAAGCATCATAGGTTTGCTTATATAAAGCCACATCACCGACGGATAGTGCTCCCAAAGTTTCACCGTGGTAGCTATTGCTCAGTGTGATAAACTTTCGCCGCTGAGTTTGACCCTGGTTTTGCCAATAGTGGAAACTCATTTTCAAAGCCACTTCCACAGCAGAAGAACCATTGTCGGCATAAAAACATCGAGTCAATCCTTCAGGAGTGAGTGCGACCAACCGTTCTGACAGACTGACCACGGATTCATGGGTAAATCCGGCCAGGATGACATGCTCCAACTGATCCATTTGCTGTTTCACAGCGTTATTGATCCGAGGATTGGAATGACCAAACAAGTTAACCCACCAGGAACTGATGGCATCCATATAGCGATTGCCGTCAAAATCACTGAGCCATATACCTTCTCCGTGTTTAATGGGGATTAAAGGTAATGTTTCATGGTCTTTCATTTGAGTACAAGGATGCCATAAGACAGACAAATCCCTACATACAATATCTTTATTACCCATGAGCTTTATGGTAAAGTCCGTTCATACAGCGTTAAAGTATCATATATTCATATAGTTATAGAATGGCCGCGTTCTAGTATAGTTGAGATAAGTGGTTTTTGCTGTAAATATAAAAACTATTGAACCACAAACACTTAAAGGAATGTAAGTAAAACAACAAGGGATGAAAAGGAAATCGACAAGCAGGGAGGAGGTTGTCATGGGCGTACGAGCCTTCAGCGGAAGCTTAAACGGGGAGTTCAAAGCTTTGGTGGGACAAAAAAGCCTCAATAACGCTAAATTTTGAGAATAAAAAAGCGGTCTTGGGGAAAGACCGCTAATAAGCCGCCACTGTATGAGGGAGGAGTACAATGGCGGCCTTCTTACATTTTTAGACCTGCGCTGATTAATAGTCAAGTGACTCAGTAGGAAATAGTACAGTATTCAGCATTAGGGATACATAGACTACACTCCATGTAGGGAATAGCTTACACGCCTGCATCTCAACGATGCTTAAACATTCCCATATTGCAACTGCTCTCCCAGCCAACGTTTGATTAGTTTTTCTACAATTTCCGGTCGCTGCCGATAAATCTCCGCAGCCAGTTGGCTCACTTGGGGCAATAACGCCTGGTCTCTTTGCAAGTCCACAATGCGATATTGCATTATACCGGTTTGGCGGGTTCCCAATACTTCTCCGGGACCCCGCAATTTCAAGTCCACTTGTGCTATTTCAAATCCGTCGTTGCAATCCCGCATGGTCGATAATCGTTTACGTGCATTATTGGACAAGGGCGCTTGGTACATCAACACACAAACACTATGCTGTTGGCCACGGCCGACCCGGCCCCGAAGCTGATGCAATTGGGATAAGCCCAATCGCTCGGCATTCTCAATGACCATCAAAGTAGCGTTAGGAACGTCCACACCCACTTCAATCACCGTGGTGGCAACGAGTAAATCGATCTCACCCTGTTTAAAACCAGCCATCACTTGGGTTTTGTCTTGTTCACTCATGCGCCCATGAATCAATCCAATTCGCAAACCGGAACATTCCTGACTTAACTGGGCAGCCGTGTCCTGGGCCGCCTGACATTGCAGTACGTCCGATTCCTCGATCAAGGTGCATACCCAATAGGTTTGTCGACCACCGGCACAGGCTTTGTACACACGCTCAATCACCTGCTCTCGGCGCTGGTTGGAAATGACCACCGTCTCCACCGCCTGGCGCCCGGGGGGTAGTTCATCAATAACCGAACAATCCAAATCCGCATAGGCGGTCATTGCCAAAGTACGCGGAATAGGGGTAGCCGTCATAATAATCTGGTGTGGGTAGGTATTGTTCCCGGAAGCACCTTTGTTACGTAATGCTAAGCGTTGATGTACTCCGAAACGGTGTTGCTCATCAATAATCACCAGACCAAGAGAATGGAATTGAACGTCTTCCTGAAACAGGGCATGAGTCCCCACAATTACCTGGGCCGTACCCTCTTGGAGATGGGTCAGGGTAAGCGTGCGGGATTTACCTTTGACTTTACCCGAGAGCCAAGCCATGGAGACATTCAGCGGTTGCAACCACTGCTCAAAATTGTCCCAATGCTGACCGGCCAAAATTTCGGTTGGTGCCATAATAACCACTTGATATCCACATTCCACGGCGCGTAATAAAGCCATGGCCGCAACTATCGTTTTGCCACAACCCACATCCCCTTGCACCAGGCGCTGCGCGGGATGATCCTGTTCCAGATCCTGGTTCAATTGAGCAACAACACGCTGCTGTGCTCCAGTCAATTGGAAGGGTAGGTTTTGCAACAGCTGTTTTGCCAAACGATCTTCCGCTCTCAAGGATGGTGCTTTCAGTGTGGTTTGTTTTAAACGCAAATTGCGTAAACTTAGATAGTGCGCTAATAACTCTTCAAAAGCCAAACGCTGTTGGCACGGATGTAGGCCTTGTTCCAACAAGGCGGTATCCGCATCCGGCGGCGGCTTGTGCACATAGGCCAAAGCTTGAGCCAAGGGTGGAAATTTAAACTCGGCCAACCACTGTTGTGGCAGGTAGTCTGAAATAGCAAACCGTAGATGGTCACTGTCGATAATGCACTGGTCCATCAACCCCCGTATTGTGGCCTGACCCAAGCCTTCGGTTACCGGGTATACCGCCGTCATGTATTCCTCGACGCTACTGAGATCCGTCACTTGACGATACTCCGGATGGACCATTTCCAGCCCTTGTTGATAGCGGCGTACTTCGCCGAAACAACGTAAGGACAATCCGTTCGACAGGGCGGCCTGTTGCGATGCTGAAAAGTGAAAAAAGCGCAAGTCGATCTGGCCCGAAGCATCGCGAAGGCGCACCAACCAACTTCGACGACGACCATAGTGGATTTTACTGTGTACCACCTCGCCCTGAACCACGGCTTCCATACCCACGCGTAAAGAGCTGATCGGGACAACCCGGGTGCGGTCTTGATAACGTGATGGCAAATGAAACAGCAGATCCTGAACGCGCACTATACCCAGCTTGGCCAAATTCTGAGCTACGCGGGGTCCCACCCGTTTTAAGGCGGTGACCAAACTGGTTTCGGTAAAACGCTTGGCTTTTAAACTCTTTCCGAAATCCTTTTTTCCTAAATCAGTCTTTGACCCCATTTCAATTGCCACAGGAATTATTCCAGGTGGAGCACGCCATCCATTTCAACCGCTACGCCTTTGGGTAATGCCGCAACACCAATAGCCGCTCGGGCCGGGTAGGGTTGTTGGAAGTATTGCGCCATGATTTCATTTACCAGGGCAAAATGCGCCAGGTCAGTAAGAAAAATATTCAGTTTCACCATATGGTTCAATGAACCCCCGGCTGCTTGGGCTACGGCGGCTAAGTTATCGAACACCCGCTTGATTTGCTCGCTCATATCCCCTTGTACCACTTCCATGGTGTGCGGGTCTAAAGGTATTTGCCCGGATAAATATACGGTAGCCCCCACTTTCACTGCTTGGGAATAAGTCCCAATAGCTTGGGGTGCTTTATCGGTCTGGATAATTTCTTTTTCGGCCATACGGTCTCCTTACATAGCTGAGCAGGTCAAGATTCGACTTAGATCGGTTTATTTGTTTCTGTTTATTTTTAAGACATTATCAATAACGCGCACGTTGCGAATTATATCCGCCAAGTGTTTTCTGCCTTTGACACTGATAGTAAAGTTCATGGAAGAATAGCGCCCGTCCCGCTCTTCAATCGTTACATTTTCGATGTTGGCGGAATGCTCGGCGATAACCGCGGCGATTGTCGCCAGCACCCCCTTGCGATTGGCGGTGTCCACGCGCACATCCACTGGGAATACCCCTTCGACGTCAGGCTCCCATAACACATCCACCCACTTATCCGGTCGATTCTTGTAGTCTTTGATATTCTTACAGCCTTGGACGTGAATAACGATGCCGCGACCGGCACTGATGAAACCTAAAATAGGATCTCCCGGTATGGGTTTGCAGCATTTGGCATAGGTGACCACGGTTCCTTCCGTACCCCTTATTGCCAGCGGTTTTTCATCACCACGACGACGCCAAGGAGTATAGCGATCAAGCACGTTGCGCAGGGTAGATCGGGAACCGTCTTCCTCGGCCAATTGCCGTGCAACCAACATAGCCACGCGGTTCCCCAGGCTGATTTGCTCCAGCAAGTCGTTAAGACTTTTAAGTTTATACTTCTCCAGCATGGTTTGAATCCGTATTTGGGGAATCGTCTCCAAAGAGCTGGAATAGGAAACCAGTGCTTTTTCCAGCATACGGCGCCCCAATTCCACCGCTTCTTCACGTTTAAGCTGTTTTAAAAAGCTGCGAATGTTGGATCTGGCCTTGGCTGAGACCACAAAATCCAGCCATAAGGGGTTCGGGCGTGCACCGGGAGCGGAAATTATTTCCACGGTTTGTCCGTTCAATAATTCTGTACGCAAAGGCGCTAACCGCCGATCGATTTTTCCGGCCACGCAGGAGTTACCCAAATCACTGTGGACCGCATAGGCGAAATCCACAATGGTGGAACCCCGAGGCAGAGTCATGATGTCTCCCTGTGGCGTGAATACATAAACCTCATCCGGGAACAGATCAATTTTTACATTTTCCAGAAATTCCTGAGAGTTACCCGCATTTTGCTGCATTTCCAGTAAGGTTCGCACCCATTTTTGCGCCGGGCTGTGACCCGTGGCTTGCGATTCACCGGATTTATAGAGCCAATGAGCCGCCACACCCACATTAGCCACTTTATCCATGTCTTCGGTACGAATCTGCACCTCGATGTGAACACCGTAGGGTCCAAACAAAACCGTATGTATGGATTGGTAACCATTGGTTTTGGGAATAGCAATATAGTCTTTAAACTTACCCGGTACCGGTTTGTACAGGTTGTGTACCATGCCCAAAACCCGATAACAGGTGTCGGGACGATCAACAATAATCCGAAAGGCGTAAACATCAAACACTTCTGCGAAGGTTAAATGTTTGCTGCGCATTTTCTCGTAAATACTGTATAAGTGCTTTTCACGACCGTACACCGGTACATCAATATTCTCATGATGCAGGCGCTCTTTGATGGTATTGCGAATTTTTTCCAGAACCTCCTTACGATGCCCCCGGGCTTTTTTCACCGCATTATCCAAAATACGATAGCGTAAAGGATATAAGGATTTAAATCCCAGATCTTCCAACTCCAGACGGAGCGTATTCATACCCAAGCGATGCGCTATGGGCACATATATTTCCAAGGTTTCGTGGGAAATGCGGCGGCGTTTATCGGCTCGCATAACCCCCAGGGTACGCATATTGTGCAAGCGATCCGCCAGCTTTATTAGAATGACGCGGATATCCTGCGCCATAGCCAGCATCATTTTTCGGAAATTCTCCGCCTGTGCTTCTGCCTTACTTTCGAACTTAACCTGGGTCAGCTTGCTGACGCCATCCACCAAATCGGCCACTTCCTGGTTAAACTCGTTGGCCAGTTGGTCTTTGGCGGTGGGAGTATCCTCGATAACGTCATGGAGCAGGGCAGCGATAATGCTATTCGTATCCATGCGCATTTCCGCAAGAATACGTGCCACTGCGAGAGGGTGGTAGATGTAGGGTTCGCCACTGAGACGCTTTTGACCCTCGTGAGCCTCAGCACTGAAAACATAGGCCCGATAGACCTCTTTTACCTGATCAGCCTCTATGTATGTATCTAATAAACTACATAAATCACTGATTAGAAACACGGGACCTCGTCAAGCTTGCAGCGCCGTGGAATGTGTCACGCCACATTCCGCAGCAAAGATTATTCCATGGCTGCCGGTAAATCGTCCTCAGAATCGGTGTTTTGCGCATTCACTTTATTAATGAATTCATAAGTGATCCGACCTTCCGCTATTTCGCGCAAAGCCACTACTGTGGGTTTGTCATTTTCAATGGGAACCAGCGCATCCTTACCGCGGGAAATCTGGCGCGCTCGCTTGCTGGCCAGCAATACCAGCTCAAAACGGTTATCTACAAAATCCAAACAATCTTCTACGGTAATTCGTGCCATATAAAGAACCTCAAGGTGAATGCAAACCGGCGGGTTATTCTACCCAAAACACGGGTTTATTACTATAAACTGCTTTGATTAGTTTAACAGGTTTTGGATTAATTGCCCCTGTTTCAAACGCTGCTTTTCGGTCAACAGACGATGTGACAAAACGATGGACCGCAGCTCTTCCAAAGCCTGGTTAAAATGATCATTGATTACCACATAGTCAAATTCACCAAAATGAGACATTTCGCTCACCGCCTCGTCCATTCGTTGTTGTATGACCTCAGCACTGTCCTGGCCTCGCTCCTGCAACCGGGAACGTAGCGCATCTTGGCTGGGTGGTAAAATAAAAACACCCACGGTATCGGGGAAAATTTGGCTGACTTGACGCGCCCCTTGCCAATCAATCTCTAAAATCACGTCCGTTCCCTGTTGCAGCATGTCCTCCACAACCCGGCGGGAGGTACCGTAATAATTGCTGAAAACTTTGGCGTGTTCCAGAAATTCATCATTTTGCTGCATTTGAAGGAAGGCCATTTCATTTACAAAATGATAGTGCACACCGTTTTGTTCTCCGGGGCGCTGGGAACGCGTGGTATGGGATACGGAAACTTTTATCCCCGCTGTTGTTTCTAACAAAGATTTCACCAAACTGGTTTTACCGGCGCCGGACGGCGCTGAAAATACATAGAGCGATCCTGCCACTGTTTGCTGCATTCCTAACCCTCTTTATTCTATATTTTGAATTTGTTCCCGCATTTGCTCAATTAAAACTTTAAGTTCTATGGATGCCTTGGTTAATTCCGTATCAATAGATTTGGACCCCAAAGTATTGGCTTCCCGGTTCATCTCCTGCATAAGAAAATCCAGACGCCTGCCTGCCGGAGACCCCTGCTGTATCACCCGGCGCACTTCTGAGATATGGGCAGTGAGTCTGTCCATCTCCTCGGACACATCCGCCTTATTGGCCAGCAAGACCATTTCTTGCTCCAGGCGACTGTCATCCAACTGGCTGCGCAATTCCTCCAATTTTTCCGTAAGTCGCTGGCGCATGGACTGTAATGCCACTGGCATTCTTTGTACCACAGCAGCAGTATGTTGCTCCATTGCCTGGCAACGCTCCAGAATCATGGCTTTTAGTTTTTCCCCTTCGCGGGCACGACTTTCCAATAATTCAGATAAGGCGGTTTCCAGCATTGCCAATACCCAGGATTGGGTTTTCTCCATATCCTGTTGCGGTGTTTCAATCACTCCCGGCCATTTGAGATAATCAAAGCCTTTCGCCGGCCGGGTTTCCGTCAAAGTATCGATTTCCGCATTGGCTCGGCTTAAAGCAAGGATTAAACTCTTATTTAAATTCAATGAGTTACCCTGAATCAGAGGAGCTTGATACTTAAAATTACAGTCCACCTTGCCGCGTTTGACACTGGCACCTATGGCATCACGGATTTTCTGCTCCAGAAAACGCAAATCCTCAGGGATTCGTAAACTTACTTCAGAAAATCTATGGTTGACCGATTTTATTTCTATAGTGAGTTGTCCCAATTCGCCATCGGCGGATTGGCGAGCAAATGCCGTCATGCTGTAAATCATACTACCCTCTGTGGAAGTAACGGTATTCCGGTGCTTTAAGCCAAAAACCAAGTGCATAAAGCAAGTATTTTATATTGATTGGCGTCGATTATCCGCAAAATGAGCGAAAAACCTCACAGTCTGCCCCCAGGTACCACACTAGCGCCATTTGTAGTGGAAAAAACCCTTAGCGCAGGTGGTTTCAGTATAGTGTATTTGGCTATCAATCAGGACAATAAAGAGCGCGTGGTCATTAAGGAGTATTTACCGCAAAAAATGGCCCGTCGTGACACCGATGGTAGTGTTATTCTTAACGGGGCTGAATTTACCGATGCCTACGCCGAGGGACGCAAGCTGTTCCACCATGAGGCCAATGCTTTACGCAAACTCCATCATCCCAATATCGTTCATGTCACGCATTTTTTCGAAGCTAACGGCACTTTATATATGGTCATGGACTACAAGCCGGGGACCAATCTACAAAATTTTATCAAAAAAGGCGGCGGCGGTTTAAGCCAAAAAGTGATTTTAACCTTATTCCCACCCTTGCTGGATGGTTTACGAGTGGTCCATGAGGCCCACATGCTGCACCTGGATATCAAACCCGGTAACATCCACGTGCAACCGGGAGGCGCCCCTTTGCTACTGGATTTCGGCGCAGTGCATCGCACCCAAATGAGTCGACAGTTTCAACCTCGTTCCGTCATCACCGATGGTTTCTCGCCCCCGGAACAATACAAAAAGAACGGCTACATTGGTCCGTGGACGGATATTTATGCCGTGGGCGCCACCATTCGCGCCTGCATGGATGGTTGTCCGCCACCCAGCGCCAATCTGCGCAAGGAAAAAGACACTTTGAAACCGGCCGCTCAAGCCTATGCGAAGAAGTACTCAGCTTCGCTCTTGCAGGCGGTGGACTGGGCCATGGAGTTGGATGCCTTGTTGCGACCTCAATCCATAGACGAATATATGGAATTGTTTGAAAAAGCGGCAATTGAAACCACGCCGGAACCCAAAAAAGGAATGCTCAACCGTTTATTTGGCCGGAAAACCGGGTGAGGCTATGGACTATATTATCGGCACCACTTCATTATTAGGAAACCGCAAAGCAAACCAAGATCGGGTTGGTATTGCCGAAAAACCCGAAGCCGTTTTACTGGTATTGGCCGATGGCATGAGCGGTCATGCCGGGGGTAAACTGGCTGCGGACACATTTGTGGACAGCGTGATTCAATCCTTTCACAACTGTAAGTTCCCAGTTGGTAACCCGCGAAAATTTATGCGCGATGTGATTACCATCGCCAACCAGGATGTTATAGAAGCCGGTGCCCGTCACAACCCACCACAACAGCCGCGTACCACCTGTGTAATGGCTTTAATCCAAAACGGGCAGGCCTGTTGGGCCCATGTGGGCGACAGTCGTTTTTACATATTTCGCCACGGCTACACCCATGTGCGCACGGTGGATCACTCCAAAGTGGCCGAATTACGGCAACAAGGCAAAATCACCGAAGCACAAATGTTGAAACATCCGGAACGGCACATCATTACTCGTTGTATTGGCACCCCAAAATTGCGCATTTTACCCAGTGTTTCCGAAACCGAAGAATTGGAACATGATGATGTTTTACTGTTATGTACAGACGGGCTCTGGGGTGCAGTCAGTGAGGAAACTGTGAGGCAGTACATGGAAGAACCCCATTTGGAGGAGTCTTTGGAACAGTTGGCCACCCAAGCGGAGACGGCCTCCTATCCCAATGCCGACAACGTCAGCGCAGTCGCTCTCAAGTGGAATTCTAAAAAAGGCAAAAAATTCATTCGCGAAGAAGCTTCCGAGCAGGAGTTTGACGATTTATCCGAAGGGCTGGACGCCATCGACCTGGTATTAAAGCAATTGGAGCAGAATAAATAGTAACGGCTTCCTGGGACAAAAACTATAAAAAGCCCCGTTCCGCGAAAGAAACCGCTTCCCCATCTCCAATCACAAAATGGTCCAGCACGCGAATGTCCACCAGCTCCAGCGCCTGCACCAAACGCGTAGTAATGCGATGATCCGCTTCGCTGGGTTCGGCAACGCCGGAAGGATGATTGTGGGCGAAAATCACCGAAGCACTATTCAAACTCAAGGCTCGTTTAACCACTTCTCGGGGATGTACCGAGGCGCCATTAATGGTTCCACGAAACATCTCTTCAAATTGAATCACCCGATGTCGATTGTCCAGAAACAAACAGGCGAACACTTCATGAGGATAATCCCGTAAGTGCGCGACTAAATATTCGCGTGTATCCAAGGGACTGCTGAGTGCCTGGCCCCGCTGCAAGGTTTCTTGCAAATGACGCCGGGACATTTCCAATACGGCCTGAAGCTGCACATACTTGGCCTGCCCCAATCCGGGATGACGACAAAACGCGTTTTGGTCAGCCGTCAACAAGGCTCGCAAGCTGCCAAATCGCTGCAGCAATTCCCGGGATAAATCCACAGCACTTTTTCCTTTTACGCCAGTGCGTAAAAATATGGCCAGCAACTCCGCGTCAGACAAAGCGGCAGCTCCACGCTGCAACATTTTCTCCCGCGGACGCTCCTGCAAGGGCCAGTCCGAAATCGCCATATCCCCCCCTTATTCGTAAAGTTTTTAAATAGGGAACCTCTGATTAACTCCGCGAAGGGCATTTATGAGGACTCAATTGGTTTGTTGAAAAACTTGAAAATATTCCCGATATTCCCTGCGTTTTTCGCCTCGCACATGCCGATTTAGTCCTCATCTCTGCTCATCAAGGAATTAATCAGAGGTTCCTTAGTTATCGTTTGTATTGGTAATGGTTTGTTTTTGCTAATATTTACTGTTTTGTTTGTAGAACAAATTCGGTTTTTATTTGTGGCCCGCCCAACCCGGACGTACAATGAGCGAGTTTTCTGAGCAAAATACCAATGTAATGAGCACATTATCCAACAAAAACATTATCCTGGGCGTCACCGGCAGCATTGCCGCTTATAAAGCCGCGGAACTGCTGCGTCTGTTACAGGCGGCAGGTGCCACAGTTCGTGTGGTTATGACTCCGGCGGCTACCGAGTTTGTAGCCCCGTTGACGTTTCAAGCCTTAAGCGGTTTTCCCGTACATCAACATTTGTTGGATGAAGAGGCGGAAGCCGGCATGGGACATATTGAGCTGGCGCGCTGGGGCGACGCATTGGTAATCGCCCCGGCTAGCGCAAACAGCATTGCCGGGTTGGCACAGGGTTCTGCGGATACTCTATTATCCGCGCTCAGCCTGGCAACAACAGCCCCGGTTGCCGTAGCTCCCGCCATGAATCAGCATATGTGGATCAACTCAGTAACTCAAGATAATATTGCCACGCTGAAAAAGCGACAAATTACCATTTTGGGACCGGATGAAGGTGAGCAAGCCTGCGGCGATATAGGCCCTGGAAGGATGCTGCAACCTCAGGCCATCTGCCAAGCCATTGAACAACTGTTTCGACCTGGCTCACTCAACGGTGTGCGGGTATTGGTATCAGCCGGCCCCACTCGCGAAGCGTTGGACCCGGTCCGTTATCTCAGCAATCGCAGTTCAGGGAAAATGGGGTTTGCATTGGCGCGTGCCGCCGTGGAAGCCGGTGCTCACTGCACCCTGGTAAGCGGCCCGGTGTTTTTGCAAACCCCCGAACCCAACAAAGTGAAGCGCATTGATGTGGTGTCTGCCGCACAAATGCATGAGGCCGTGTTGCAACAGGCGCCGCAACACCATATTTTTATCAGCGCGGCTGCGGTGGCGGACTATCGACCAGTGTCGACTCAAACACAGAAAATGAAAAAGTCCTCTGAGACGCTTACCCTGGAACTGCAACGCAATCCGGACATTCTTAGCGACGTGGCACAACAATTTCCCCAGGTGTTCACCGTGGGTTTTGCTGCCGAGACCCAGGATCTGGAACAATATGCCCAAGACAAATTACACCGGAAAAACCTGAATATGATCGCCGCCAATCTGGTCGGTGAGAAACAGGGTTTTGATGCCGAAGACAATGCCCTGAACGTATACTGGATCCAGGGTGAGGAGAAGCGTTATGAGGCCATTGCACCTGCCAACAAATCCCTGGTAGCTCGGCAGTTAATCGCCTTGATTGCCGCGATTTACAAACCTTAAGATTTATCCCATTGCGTGGCTAACTCTGCAACACAGGCTTTGAGCCCTTGTTCAAAGTTAGGATACCGCAGTTCTATGTCCAGTTCCTGCAACAACTTGGTATTGTTGAGCCGTCGCGATTCCTGCAAATAAGATAGCATACCGGCACTCATGACCTCTCGGGCTGTATCCATGTTCACTTCCGGTGGTGGCGCTAAATCCATAGCTCTAGCAATATCTTTAAAATAGCGTGACATGGTACCGGGATGTCCATCGCTCACATTAAAGTACCCGGAGACATTTTGCTGTGCTGCTGCCAGGCAGATAGCAGCCAGATCGTCTTCGTGAATTCGGTTGGTATAGGGTGACTGAGATTCCAACAAAATGGGCAACCCTTGGCGCAAGCGATCCAGAGGCAGTCGCTTGGGACCGTAAATTCCCCCAACACGCAGAATTACCAGGGGTATGGCATATTGTTGGGTCCAGCGCAGCATTTGTTGTTCCGCATCCAGGCGCCGTTGGCCTCGAGCCGTTTGCGGCTGTACTATTGCTGTTTCGTCTATCCACTGGCCGCCGCAATCACCGTATACTGCGGTGGTGCTGATGAGTACAACTTTTTTGGGTTGTTGGTCGGGTTGTCGGTTCAGTGCCGCAACCAAGTTAGTCATACGGGAATCACTGCAGCCTGATACCGGTGGTGGTGCGAAATAAAACAGGACTTTCTCCTGTAACGGCAGATCCCGCAAACTGTCGGGGTCATCCAAATCCGCCGTGACTGCTGTCACTTCTTGGGAACATTTCCCGGGCTGCCGGCTGATAGCACCGACATCATAGCCCTGCTGTCGGCACAAACGGGCTACCCGGCAACCTATATCGCCGAAGCCTATAATAAACACATTCATGCCGGGTTGTTTCTCCTGCTCGAATTGGCTCATAATTGCGCACCTGGTGCCATTCTATTAACGAATATCAGTGGTTAGAGGACGAAGCTAACATATACTGTCCGTTAAATCAGCATTGGGCACAATACCTTCAAAAGTACGATTAAGAGTTTTGACATGAGTTTCCAAATACAACTGCAACCCGGCGAGCACCAATTTTCAATTAGCGAGCAAGAAAGTGTGCTGGATGCAGCCTTGCGACAGGGTCTGAATTTCCCCTACGGTTGCCGCAGCGGTTATTGTGGTGCCTGTAAATGCCGTCTGCTCAATGGCCGGGTGGATTATGCTACCCCCCCAGAAGCTTTATCTGTGGAAGAAATGGACCAGAATATTGTATTAAGCTGCCAGGCCCGCGCCCAAACCGATTTGGAGCTGCAGGTGAATCTGTTGGATGCCAATTCCAAACTGCAGGTGAAGAAACTGCCTTGCCGAGTGGCCGGCAAACAAAAACTGACTCACGATGTGATGGAACTGGGATTGAAGTTACCTGCGACCGAGCGTCTGCAATTTTTTGCCGGACAGTACATTGATTTTCTACTGGCCGACGGCCGTCGCCGCAGTTTCTCTATTGCCAATGCTCCCCACGATGATGAGCTCATCATGTTACATATTCGCCATGTGGAAGGTGGAGATTTTACCGGCCATGTATTTAACCATATCAAGGAAAAAGACATCTTACGGATAGAGGGACCATTGGGAGGGTTTGTATTGCAGGAATCGGATCGACCCCTACTGTTCATGGCCGGGGGTACCGGCTTCGCGCCCGTCAAGAGTATGATCGAACACTTGATT
Source organism: Gammaproteobacteria bacterium (assembly GCA_029882975.1). Classification (NCBI taxonomy): domain Bacteria; kingdom Pseudomonadati; phylum Pseudomonadota; class Gammaproteobacteria; species Gammaproteobacteria bacterium. Next base: position 94,758 of record JAOUJW010000008.1, on the reverse strand, counting down.
GCGGAGCAAGCCGGCCGGTCGATCCATTTGTATTGGGGCGCCAGAGCGAAACACGACTTATATATGCATGATCTGGCCATTCACTGGGCCACGCAGCATGATCACATATTGTATACACCGGTTCTGTCTGCTCCGGCTGTCACCGACGATTGGACCGGTCACAAAGGTCTGGTCCATGAAGCTATCGCGGCGGAATATCCGGATCTCAGCGGGTTTGACATCTATGCCAGCGGCCCACCCGCCATGGTGCAAGCAGGACAATCGGCATTTTTAAAACAGGGAATGCTACGGGAACGCTATTTCTCTGACGCCTTTGAGTTCCAGACTCCTAAGGAATCCTGATTTTCCCGTCGATTGTTAACCGGATGACCGGTTAGTTTCCGGGTGGCGACAAGCGCGGCTTATGTTCCACCTCGTGCGCCGACAGGTTTTGGGCAATACCATAATGACAGCCCGGTGAATATTCTAACCCTTTGCGATAGCATTTGATGGCCTTGTCCATTTCTCCCAGTTTCTCCAGCAAATGCCCCAGTTCGTGGTAAGCCTCAGCCAAAGAGCCGGCGCCTATGCTGGCTTCAAAATAATCTCGCGCCTTACCCCACAAGCGATTGCGTAAACTTAAGCGCCCCAGGGTGAGTAAAACCGTGGCATTGTTTTCATGGCTGGATAACCAGGACTCGGCGGTTTGTAACTGCCGCTTGGGCTCCGGCGCATCCACAATGCCATACAAGCGTACCAATGATTCACTCCAATTTTTTTTCAGCGCATTACGCAACAAAGGTTCTGCAACATTGCTGTTGCCGGTCTCCAGCAAAAAATTCACGTACTGGCACAAAATAGCTTCTTTCTCCTGCAGTGGCTGGGGAATGCGATACCACACATCCTGCAGACTGAGGCGCTCATCGGTAACGGCCATATCCAATAACCGCATAAAAGCCTGTTCTTCCATTTCGCTGATACGCTCGGGACTGAAGACCTTGCGTTTCCGCAAGATAGGAATCAATTCCACCAGATGGTTCCAATCGCCCAGATCCCTATACAATTTTGCCAAATTCTTCAGTACACGCTTATGCTTGGGGGCCAGTTGCTGCAGCCTTCGCAGCGTGGCCAGAGCCTGTTCCAATTGATTTTGGTCCAGTTGCAGTTCTGCCTGAGTCAACCCAACCGCAATGTCCGCTGATGGCGTGCTCTGATGTGCACTGCGTAAATAAGTATCACGGCGTTCATACGCGCCCTGTTCCTGAGCTGCACGCGCCGCAGCCAGATAGTTGAGTAAGGAGGCAGGTTGTTGATTCGCGTATTTCACCACATTTTTTTCCGCATCGGACCAATTGCCCTCACTGAGTTCAATCAATCCTTTAATAAGAGTTTCATTGGCCTTGCTGGAATTCTGGCGACTGCGCCATAGTTTATAACCCCGCGGTACATATTTTATATTGGCGTAAAAACGCAGGGTAAAGTATAGCGCCGTAAACAGCAGTGCCATCAACACCACTAAAAAAAGCAAGGAGGTTTCCGCCGTGTAGCCGTAGGCATTGATCAGCACATAACCGGAATCGTCTTTTACTGCCAAGCCTAAGAGTACGGATAGGGCCAGCGTGATAATAACCAATAACAGCAGTTTCATGGTCTATTCCTTTGGCCCCTCGGTGGCAACCTCAGGTTCGGTGGTTTTGGATTCTGCTCGAGCATTCCTTTTGGCGTCAGTCTTGGCTGCAGGAGCGCCACTACGGCGTTTGTGGTGCTGATCTACCCAAGCCTTCAGTTTGCGTAGTGAACCACTAATATCGGGCAACTCGGGTTTCAACTCCGTGGACTGAAACTCAGCCATGGTTTTCAATACATCAACCACCGCAGGTGACTCCTTGTCAAAATAGCGCCCCACCCATTGCTCCGTATCCTTTAAGTGGGTCTGAAATACGGCCGTATCCCGGCGTAGCAATGCCATGCGTGATTCTTCCAGTTTTAAACCCAGATTCTGTGCCAGATAGTGTTGCTCTTCGGGGGGAAGCAAAGGCTCTATTACTTCATCGTTGCGACGCAAGGACACCACCCCTTTTAAATCGCCTAGAATTTTTTGCATCAGGCCATCCCAACCGGAAAGGGTTTCCTCCGTTACCGCCTTAGCTGTCTGCGGCCGCAGCCGACTTTGTAAAGGCAGTTTCTCAATGCCTTCGGCCAAAACACTCAAGCGCACAGCCATACCGCTCACGTCGGGAATGGAAACCGATCTTAGTGCCAGCAGCTCTGCGGCAATTTGTTTGCGAATGGGAATTAAAGCCGGATCACCAATGCTATCCAGAAGTTTATCCGCATCTTGTAAGGCGACAATAGCTGTGCCCACATCCCGTTCCAGTAATATGCGATGATTGGCAATAGCCAATAAATATTCGATTTCGGCAAACTGCCACAAAATGGGATCCCGACCCTTGTCCCTTACTTCTTCGGTCAGGCGTTTAAGGGAATCTTTAATGAGAGTTTGCTCCGTACCCTGATCTTGTGCAGTTCTATCCAGTGTTTGGGTGGTATCGGTTAAGCGGCTTAGGGATTGCTCCAAAACACTGAATTGCTGTTTCAATTGATCGTTCTGCTGTTGCAAACTTTCGTTGTTGCTATGGGCGGTAACAATGGATTGAAAGTTCATATAAGTGGCAACGGCAAGTGCCCCTAATGGCAACAGTACAAAGGCGGTCACCATAATTTTGATGCTATTGCTTTTGATGGCGCCGCTTTTAACGCGACCGCCGGCTGTTTCTTTTGTTGCGGCGGGTTTACCCTCGGGCATGTCGGGTTTTACCGTAGCTTCATTATCTTTCGCCGGCGTTTTTGAATCTGGGATAGATGCCTCTGGTTTCGCTGGTTCTGGTTTCGCTGGTTCTGGTTTCGATGATTCTGCAGTTGAAGGTTCTGGAATCGAAGGTTCTCGTTTGGGATTATTGTCGTTCGTACTCATGATTCATCCAACGATTGTGTTGTAGCCCAATTAATCAAGGTAGAGTGTATGGCGGTATCATCCGCTTTATCCGCCACCAACAAGGGACCCTGGCAACCCAGCTGTTGCGCCAAGGTTCGAGCACGCTCACTCACCAGCAGCAACGTGGTTTGCCGCAGAAAAGGCCGTCCTGTTTCACCCACCATGTCATATAAGTTCTGCAAGCCCTCGTTACTGGTAATGACTATGGCATCCAATTGCTTTTTTTTCCATAAATCCAACAATGCCGTAGCAGGCGTTTGAGGCTTGTCGCGCCGATACACTTCTGCATAGACCACGTTTGCACCGCGTTGTTGCAGTGTTTGCGCTAATAATTCTCTACCGCCTTGGCCCCGGAATATGACGATATTTTTACCGCTCACATTTTGTAATGGTGCCAATTGCAGCAGCGCCTCACTGTTGTAGACATCCTTGGGAAAAATGTCCACATTCACTCCCTGTTCCTGCAATGCCCGAGCACTGGCTTGGCCTACGGCTGCCACTTTTAGTGAAGCGGGGAAGCGGGGAATATGTTTGCAGGCATACCGCACCGCATTTGCACTGATGAATATGGCCAGATCAAAACCCGTCAGTTGCTCCAACGTATGTTGAAAACCGGTAACCTCTGTGGCCACGATGGTCATGACGGGAAACTCCAGCACTGACGCGCCGGATCGTCGTAATCGATCGCATAAAGCTTGAGACTGGCCTGCCGGCCGGGTGACCACTATGGTGTGCTGATCAAGAACCGCCACGATACACTTCATCCAGAATTTTGCGTGCTCCCCTGGATAGTAAATCATCTGCCAAATCCCGGCCCAATTGTTCCGCCTGTTCTGCGGTTCCCTGCACTTGTCCTTTAATCATAACACTGCCATCCGGTTGTCCCACCAGACCACGTAAACGCAACTCACCCTGGTTCAATTCCGCAAAACCACCAATGGGAACCTGGCAACCTCCTTCCAAACGTTCATTCAAGGCCCGCTCCGCGGAAACACAAATCCGGGTGAGTTCATGATTCAGGGGTTCAATATAAGCCAGTACCCGCTCGTCGTTATTGCGGCACTCAATTCCCACAGCCCCCTGTCCAATGGCGGGTAAGCTGGTGTCAGTGTCAATAAAAGCCTTAATGCGATCTTCAAATCCCAAGCGAATCAAACCGGCACTGGCCAGGATAATAGCGTCATATTCCCCTGCATCCAATTTGGCCAAGCGGGTGTTCACATTGCCGCGCAAATCTTTGATCACCAAATCCGGTCTAACATGCCGCAACTGGCATTGGCGTCGTAAGCTGGAGGTTCCAACCACCGAACCTTGGGGTAACTCATCCAAACTGGCGATACGATTGGACACAAATGCATCACGCGGATCTTCGCGCTCGCAAATCACCGCCAGATGCAAACCTTCGGGGAAGGCCACCGGCACATCTTTCATCGAATGAACCGCAATGTCCGCTTCACCTCGCAACATGCCCTGTTCCAGCTCTTTGACAAACAATCCCTTCCCACCCACTTTGGCCAAAGGCGTATCCAGGATTTTGTCCCCTTGAGTCACCAGTTTAACCAGTTCTACTTGGAGATTGGGGTGTAATTCCAACAAACGGCTTTTAACGTATTCGGCTTGCCATAAAGCCAAGGGACTTTTGCGTGTTGCAATGCGAAGGGTGTCTGTCATGAGTCGGTCCAAAAAATAAAAAGCCTAATGCTACGGACAGAACCTGCCCGTGGCAACTCTAAATCCCTATTTAAACAGGTTTCATGCTTACTAAATGAACAACAGTCTGCTAAAATCGGGCGCCTTTGACGATTGAATAAAAGCGTAATTAATGTAAGGAAATAGGCATGCATACAGGTGAAACCATTACACAATTTATCAGCGAAGAACAACGTCGAGTGGGAGGCCGGGCCACCGGTGAATTTACCGCCCTGCTTAACGATGTGGTCACCGCTTGTAAATATATCTCAAATGCTGTGAACCAAGGAGCCCTGGTTGGGGTGCTGGGTACCGCCAGCAGTGAGAACATCCAAGGGGAAACGCAGAAAAAGTTGGATATTATTTCCAATGATATTTTTCTCAAATCCAACGAATGGGCCGGACACTTGGCTGGTATGGCATCCGAAGAAATGGACGACATTTACCCCATTCCCAGCCAGTACCCCAAAGGCAAATATTTAATGCTGTTCGATCCACTGGATGGATCATCCAATATTGACGTCAATCTTTCCGTGGGTAGTATATTCTCCATACTCCGTTGTCCGGAAGGTGTGACCGATCCCACAGCCGAGGACTTTTTACAAGCGGGTACTCAGCAAGTCTGCGGTGGATTTGCCTTATACGGTCCTTCCACCATGCTGGTACTGACCACCGGTAACGGTGTTAGCGGCTTTACCTTGGATCAAAACGTTGGAGAATTCATTCTAACCCATCCCAATATGACTATTCCGGAAGATACCAGTGAATTTGCTATCAATATGTCCAATATGCGTTACTGGGAAGAACCTGTAAAACGTTATGTGGACGAATGTCTGGCTGGAAAAACCGGAACCCGTGATAAGAACTTTAACATGCGTTGGGTAGCATCCATGGTTGCCGAGGTTTATCGCATTCTTACTCGCGGCGGAATTTTCATGTATCCAAAAGATAATAAGGATCCCGGTAAAGCGGGTAAGCTGCGTCTCATGTATGAAGCCAATCCTATGGGTTTTATTGTGGAACAAGCCGGTGGCGTTTGCTCAACCGGGCGTGAACGCATTATGGAAATTCAACCTTCGGATTTACATCAAAGAGTACCGGTCATTTTGGGCTCTAAAAATGAAGTAGAACGCGTGGTGTCATATCATATCGAATGATATTAATATCATGTATATAGAATAAGGGAACCTTTTCGTTCCCTTTATTTCTTCTTTTGAAACCAAAAAGGGGCTAAATGCCCCCTTTTGTTCTGAATTACTTTCTTTTTAAATATCCAGATTGGCAACATCCAATGCGTTACTTTCAATGAACTCTCTGCGTGGTTCAACTTGATCGCCCATTAACGTTGTGAAGATTTCATCCGCTGCCACGGCATCTTCAATTTGCACTTGCAGCAAGCGGCGATTATTCATATCCAAAGTTGTTTCCCAAAGTTGTTCCGGGTTCATTTCTCCGAGACCTTTATACCGTTGAATATTGAGTCCGCGTCGGGCTTCATCCATTAGCCAATTCAATGCCTCTTTAAAACTGCTCACAGGGGTCTTGCGTTCGCCACGTTGAACGTAAGCACCGGTGTTGATAAAACCATCCAACTGCTTACCCAATTCGACGAAACTGCGGTACTCAGCCGATTGGAAAAAATCCGCTGCAATAGGTCGTGAGTTCCCCACACCGTGTTGTATTGCCCCAACTGTCGCCAGCAATTGGTTCGTATCGTCCTTACCTACCTTAACGTCATATTTAATAGTCCCGCTTTCATTGAGCCGGTTAACCAAGTCTTCAAACCAGGGTTGCATAACTTCCTGCTTACCACTATCACTCGGGTCCACTGCCGGCATGTAAATCATCTTTTCCAGCAGTTCCCCATGGTAGCGTTTGGAAAGCCGATTGATGGTTGCTATGACAGCCAAGTATTGTTTGGCTAATGTTTCCAACGCAATGTCTTTTATGGCGGGTGTGCCTTCTTCCGTAAACAAAAGAGCGTTCTCAATGGCCAGTTGTAATATGTAAGCATTGAGTTGTGCATCGTCTTTGACATAACGTTCTTGCTTGCCTTTTTTAACTTTATACAATGGAGGCTGCGCAATATAGATGTGTCCTTCTTCAATGAGTTCTGGCATTTGTCGATAGAAGAAAGTGAGTAGCAAAGTACGTATGTGAGAACCGTCCACATCTGCATCAGTCATTATGATGATGCGATGATAACGGAGTTTTCCCAGATTAAATTCTTCCCGACCAATACCGCAACCCAAGGCGGTGATCAAAGTTCCCACTTCAGCGGAAGACAACATTTTATCGAAGCGGGCCTTTTCCACATTGAGAATTTTGCCTTTGAGCGGCAGGATAGCCTGAAACTTGCGATCTCTTCCCTGCTTGGCTGAACCCCCTGCGGAATCTCCCTCCACCAGGAACAATTCAGATAAGGCAGGATCCTTCTCCTGGCAATCCGCCAACTTCCCAGGCAATCCGGCAATATCCAATACGCCTTTACGTCGAGTCATTTCCCTGGCTTTACGAGCTGCTTCCCGAGCTCTGGCAGCATCAATGATTTTGCTCACTACCGCTTTTGCGTCCGAAGGGTTTTCCAATAAAAACTCCGTGCACTTTTCTACCATAGCCGATTCCACCACCCCTTTGACTTCTGATGAAACCAGCTTATCTTTTGTTTGAGAGGAAAACTTAGGATCAGGCACTTTCACCGACAGTACCGCTGTAAGACCTTCGCGACAGTCATCCCCGGAGGTTTGTATCTTGGCTTTTTTAGCAGAGCCCTCGTTATCAATGTATTGATTTAGGGTGCGCGTTAGTGCGCTTCGAAAACCGGCCAGATGCGTACCGCCATCCCGTTGTGGAATATTATTGGTGAAGCAAAAAATGTTCTCTTGATAGGAATCGTTCCACTGCATAGCGATTTCCACTTCCGTACCGTCTTTTGTAGAAATAAAATGAAACACAGTGGGGTGCAGTGGTGTTTTGTTTCGATTTAAATGTTCCACAAAGGCTCTTATTCCACCTTTGTATTCGAAGGTGTCATTCTTTCCTGTTCTTTCGTCAATCAAACTGATTCGAACACCGGAATTGAGAAAGGACAATTCTCTTAAACGTTTGGCCAATATATCGTAGTGAAATTCCGTATCTGAAAAAATTTCGGTGGAAGGTTTAAACCGAATTTTGGTGCCGGTTTTGTCTGTATCCCCAACTTCTTTCAATGGTTCTTGAGGATCACCCATTTTGTATTCTTGGGAATGGACTCTACCATCACGATATATTGTGAGCGTGAGCCATTCGGACAGCGCATTAACCACGGATACGCCCACGCCATGTAAACCGCCGGCCACTTTATAAGTATTGTCATCAAACTTTCCACCGGCATGGAGTACCGTCATAATCACTTCAGCGGCAGATCGACCTTCATCCTTGTGAATATCGACAGGAATCCCCCTACCGTTGTCACTGATGGAAACAGACCCATCACTATGAATAATTACTTTCGATTCGGTGCAATACCCTGCCAAAGCTTCATCAATAGCATTATCCACTGCTTCAAACACCATGTGATGTAAACCTGTGCCATCATCCGTATCGCCTATGTACATACCTGGACGTTTGCGAACAGCATCCAAACCTTTCAGTACTTTTATACGACTGGAATCGTAATCATCACTCATATTTTTCTCCGATCAGATGGGATTGGGTATTATACCACTTCTTTTACTAAGCCGTGTTCCACGTGGAACATCGTGGAACCGGGTAAACAAAGTAAGGGTTCTAGTTTGTCAGTTTCGGTAGCTGTTACGAATAACTGGCAATGGGTAGTTTGCAATAGCTCTATAATGGCGTGTGTAAAAGTCTGATCCAGTTCTGAGGCCAGATCATCCATCAACAAGACAATAGGTCGGTTTTCACTTTGGACGAACAATTTCACCTGGGCTAATTTCAACAGAATGGCAATAACTTTTTGCTGTCCCCGAGAAACCACATCTTTGGCTCTATAGGAACCCAGCTTAAGAATAAGGTCAGAGCGGTGTGGACCCAAGCGCGTAAATCCGGAATCCAAATCCTGATCCCACGACTGGTGCAACGATTCCTCATACGTTTGATCCTTCGGCCATCCGGAATAATAAGCCATATTAGGAACGGGTACGTGGAACAATTGCGCATATTGCTTAAATATTTCCTCCAAACGTATAGAGTAGGCTTTTTTAATGTCATCAATCTGACTGACCACTTGGATCAACTCCGCATCCCAATGCTTAACCAAAGAATAGTCCCAACGTTTTTTTAGAGCCGCATTACGTTGTTTGAGTAAAGCGTGGAACCGCTTCCACAATGTTCCATAGGAATGTTCCACGTGGAACACTCCCCAATCCAAAAACTTTCTACGATAACGCGGCGTGTCCTCCAACAAGCGATGGACATCAGGGTTAATGACTTGAATGGGTAAAAGGCGAGCCAGTACAGAAGAGTTTCTTACTGACTCTCCATCGTATTTAATTTTGTGCTCTTGTTTTGATTTTTCCACGCCCAATGGACAACTGCGTTCATGGTCTTGTATTTGAGCCCACAAATTAAATCGATCGTGTTGATGGTTAATCAAGTGATGTCCGTAAACGGTTCGAAAGGATCGCCCATGTCCCAGGTAATAAATGGCTTCCAACACACTGGTTTTTCCACTGCCATTTTTTCCTGCTAGAACATTTACAGAGCTGGGGGATAATTGTGTATCCACTAAATTGCGAAATTGGGAAATCTTAATGTGATTTAAAATCACCGCAGTTTCCAAACCATCACGCTGTGGGTTCGAAAGATTACAGCACACCCTTCGCCTATCCTTCGGCTAAGGGTGTGGGAGTAAGAGAGTTGCTTAGTGAGCGGAGTTAGCTCAGTAGTAGAAAGTGGGCAAGAATTCATAAGAACCGAACTACGGCAAAACACCACTTATAAACGCATAGGCATCACAACGTATTTACAGTTGAAATCGTCCTCGTCCAAAGTGATTAAACAACTGCTGTTGGCATCGCTAAATCCCAAGCGTACTTTTTCCGAAGGTAGGATCGATACCGCGTCCAATAAGTATCCTACATTGAAACCGATGGACAGTTCAGCACCGTCATACTCAACATCCAATTCCTCTTCAGCCTCTTCCATTTCCGGGTTGTGAGCTTGTACCTGAATGAGATTGGGCTGAATACTCATGCGAATCCCTTTGAACTTTTCGTTGCTAAGGATGGACGCCCTGGCCAAGGCGTCTCTCAACTCTTCTTTGTCCGCAGTTAATAGTTTGTCACATTGGCTCGGTATGACCCTTTCATAATCAGGAAACTTTCCGTCGATAAGCTTGGTAGTGAAACGCCAATTTTCATTACTAATTCTGGCGTGATTTTCACTGATGTCGACGTTCAGCTTTTTATCTGACTCTTCCAGCATTTTAGCCAATTCACTAATACCTTTGCGTGGCAGAATCACTTGGATTTTTTTATCCGGGTTTACATCAGCGTCATATTCACAAAAAGCCAACCGATGTCCGTCGGTGGCAACACAACGAACTTGACCCGCATCCACTTCAAGCAACAATCCGTTGAGATAATAACGAACATCCTGTTGCGCCATAGCAAACTGAGTTTTGTCGATGAGGTTCTTCAAACTTTTCTGACTGATGCTGAAAGACTGGAGCGAATCGATTTTCTCTACTGCAGGAAACCCTTCAGCTGACAAAGTGGCAAGATTAAAACGACTCTTACCGGATCGAATCAGCGCTCTTTCTTTTTCTGGTGAAACACTCAGTTCGATTTGAGCTTGCTCGGGTAAGGCTCTACAAATTTCATAGAGCTTTCTCGCCGGTAACGTGGTTTTGCCCGGTTCGCTTACATCCAGGTCAGTTTGAACCACCATTTCGATTTCCAAATCTGTGGCCGTAATAACTAACTGCTGGTTTTTTGCTTCCAATAGAAAATTGGAAAGAATAGCCATAGTCTGCCTTCTTTCCACAACGCCAACGATGTATTGCAATGGTTTGAATAAATTTTCTCTTGAAATGGTAAATCGCATGATGTGGTCCGTTTTGTCTGCTCTTATTTAATATATTATATAAAAACCTATTACTATAATTACTATAGTGCATGATATCTGTTAGTAACTACATATTTACTTTTTAAATCAATAACTTACAAAGATGATACTTTATGTACAACCGGTCTTTTATCCGGTGAGTAGCTTGTGGATAAAATGGTGATAAAGTTTGTTCGTCGATTTATCCACAGGTTACGACAAGCTTGTTAAGTGGTTAGAGTCCGTAATAAATTGGAATAGTCCTCTTTCACTCTTACTTCACTAATTCTAAGGTCAGCGATTTTTCGGCAAGCATGTAATACGGTGGTGTGATCGCGACCGCCAAAGGCATCACCAATTTCCGGTAGGCTGTGATTGGTTAATTCTTTGGATAAAGTCATTGCCAGTTGTCTTGGTCTGGCAACGGAGCGATTACGCTTTTTGGATAGCAATTCCGAAACTCGGATTTTGTAATACTCGGCTACCGTCTTTTGAATATTTTCAATCGTGACCAGTTTGTCCTGTAAAGCCAACAAATCTTTCAATGCTTCTTTGGCAAATTCCAAGGTAATCGGGTGACCCGTAAATTTGGCATTGGCGGCCACTCGTCGCAGGGCACCTTCCAGTTCTCGAATATTGGATTGAATGCGTTTGGCGATGAAGAAAGCCACTTCCTGAGGTATACCCACACCCATTTGATTGGCTTTGCTCATGAGAATGGCTACCCGGGTTTCCAGTTCAGGGGGTTCGATGGCAACGGTTAATCCCCATCCAAACCGCGACTTGAGACGTTCTTCCAAACCCGTCACTTCTTTTGGATAGCGGTCACAAGTCAGAACGATGTGATGCTGTCCTTCCAACAGGGCATTGAAGGTATGGAAAAATTCTTCCTGAGAACGCTCCTTACCGGCAAAAAACTGGATGTCATCAATCAACAAAGCATCGACAGAGCGATAATAACGTTTAAATTCATTGATGGCGTTGTGTTGCAGGGCCTTGACCATATCTTGTACAAAACGCTCGGAATGCAAGTAAACCACATGAGCGTTATGGTTTTGAGCCAGAATCGCATTTCCAATGGCATGCATTAAATGGGTTTTTCCCAAACCCACTCCACCTTGAATAAATAGCGGATTGTAAGATTGGCCTGCATTGACAGCAACCTGGTGAGCTGCTGCGCGAGCCAGTTGATTGGATTTGCCTTCTACAAAATTTTCAAAGGTGCTTTCCGGGTTCAAATTGCTGTTGTGTTTCACATCAGCGGTGCGACGGGGAGTGGCTACCGCCGGACTGACTCTGGGTGCAATAGGTTCCGCCGGAGCGGTTCCACCAATTTCCAAAATAACATCCAAGCTATCATGGTTATTGCATTCCTTTACGGTCTGCTGAATTAATTCCATAAAACGACTATTGACCCAATCCAATACAAAACGGTTAGGAGCCATTAATTTGAGAGATTGCTCGGTTTCCATAACTTGTAGTGGACGTATCCACGTGTTGAATTGCTGAGCAGACAACTCCCCTTCAAGGCGGTCTAAGCATTTTTGCCAAATGTCCACCTATTCTCCCCTTAGTATCAGATATTTTTGCGAAGAAAAGACCCATGAGTCTATACCCGAACGCTCGAGTTATCCACATGCAATTGAAAAAAAATAAGTGGGTATTTCCTTGACTGGAGGCGGTTATTCACAGTATTCTACGCCGCTTTTATATAGAATAGTTGCTAAACCAACAAAGCGGAAACTGTCATGAAAAGAACTTTCAATCCCAGTAATTTACGTAGAAAACGCACTCACGGTTTTCGAGCTCGAATGGCTACCAAAGGTGGGCGTGCGGTAATCAACGCCAGACGTGCCAAAGGCCGCAAAAGACTAAGTGCTTAAAGTGTTGTTTGGTTTTTGAGCTTCACTTTTTTTGGGCTTGGCAAATTTGAGCTTAGCAAATTTTGAGCCTCACAAAAGTAAAGCTTCACAAAGGGCGTAAGCGTATACGTCTCTTATGATATCCGACAAACGGTTCCCACGTCAGGTAAGGCTTTTACACAGCAGCGACTACAACAAAGTGTTCAAGGAAACACGTTGCAAATCCAGCGATAAGTACTTAACGTTGCTGGCTTGTCCCAATGACAAAACCTTTCCTCGTCTAGGTTTAGCCATAAGTAAAAAACAACTGAAATCAGCGGTTGTACGGCACAGGGTGAAACGTATAATTCGAGAGAGTTTTCGTCACCATAAAATCGGGCTGGGAAGTTTGGACATAGTCGTTTTGGGACGAAACGCAGCAGATGTAGATAAAAAAATCCTGAGTCGCAGCTTGCAACGACACTGGGAGGTTTTAGCAAAAAAATGCAAAGATTAGTGTTGCTGTTTATTAAGGCGTACCGTTATGGCATTAGTCCCATGATGGCGAGCCACTGCCGCTACTACCCTACTTGTTCCTGTTATGCCGAAACGGCGGTAGAGCGATACGGTTTCACTAAAGGTGTATTTATGGCAACAAAACGCTTATTGCGTTGTCATCCCTGGCATCCGGGGGGGTATGATCCGGTTCCTGATAAGACTGATAAAAACTAATGGAAAATCAAAGATTATTTTTATTTATAGCACTATCAATTGTTGTTATGCTTTTATACGATGCATGGCAAGTCAAGTACGGTCCCAAGCCAACACCTGTTGCTACATTAGAACAACCGCAAGCGACCGGTGGAGTTCCCGTAGAACCCAGCAATATGCCTCGGACAACAACTGAGGAATTGCCTTCTCAGGTACCACAAACCGCTTCGGAAGGATCAGCCCAAGCAGCTACCGTGTTAAAGTCCGGAACCCGAGTTCGCGTGATCACGGATGTGTTGGATGTGGAAATCGACACTATGGGTGGTGATTTGCGTTATGGCGCCTTACTCAAATATCCCGTAGAAGTCATTCATCCGGATAAACCCGTGGTTTTATTTAACGACAAAATGCCCCAACTCATGGTGGCTCAAGCCGGTTTATTGGGCAGTGACAAACAGTCCGCCGATATCAATACGCTGTACAGCGCGCCGCAGGAATTGTACTCCCTGCCGGAGGGGTCTGACGCTGTGGTGGTACCTCTGACCTGGCAAAGTGAGTCGGGTGTAAAGGTTCTGAAAACGTATACTTTCCACCGCAGTAGTTATTTAGTGGATGTGGATTTTGAAGTGAGTAACGGCAGCGCGACACCGTGGGCCGGGCGTATGTATCGACAGCTGCAACGAACCAAGAGTGAACAAAGCTCAGCATTTATATACACCTATACCGGTGGTATTGTATCAACGCCGGAGAACGTCTACGAAAAAGTGGACTTTGATGACATGAGCAGTTGGAAGCCGGAACAAACCTACAACACGGGCGGTTGGGTGGCGATGATCCAGCATTACTTTTTCGGTGCCTGGATTCCCGTACAAACGGAGCAAAATCATTTTTATACCAAAGCGCTCGAAAAGATCGATGGCAGCCGCTATATCATTGGACTGACCAGTACAGAAAAACAAGTGGCGCCGGGTCAAAATGGCCAATTTACCAGCAAGCTCTATCTGGGACCCAAAGAACAGAAAATCATAGAAACCATTGCTCCGAATTTGGAGTTAACCGTCGATTACGGGGTGTTAACACTGTTGGCCAAACCGGTGTATTGGTTGCTTGATACCATCCACACCTGGGTTGGCAACTGGGGTTGGGCCATTATTTTCGTCACCATCATTATTAAGGCCATATTCTACAAGCTATCTGAAAAAGCTTACAAGTCCATGGCCAACATGAGAAAGTTTCAACCAAAGATACAGGCACTGCGCGAGCGCTACGGTAATGATAAGCAACGCATGAGCCAGGCAATGATGGATCTTTACAAGAAAGAGAAAATTAATCCCTTGGGTGGATGTTTACCCATGCTGGTGCAAATTCCGGTATTTATTGCCTTGTACTGGGTGTTACTGGAAAGTGTGGAATTGCGCCAGGCCGATTTCATTTTCTGGTTAAACGATTTGTCCAGCAAAGATCCATTCTATGTGCTGCCCATTTTGATGGGCGTGAGTATGTATATTCAGCAAAAACTCAATCCGGCTCCCATGGATCCGGTACAGCAAAAAGTGCTGATGGCATTGCCTTGGATCTTTACCTTGTTTTTCGCCTTCTTCCCATCGGGATTGGTGTTGTACTGGGTGGTTAATAATGTTCTTTCCATTATTCAACAATGGGTCATTACCCGGAAAATTGAGGCTCAGGCGTAACCGCGGAAAACCCGAGGTGACGTGGGCTGATGCCAAACAGCTTTCGGTATGTCCGTGAACAAAGACACTTCTTTGCCAACGGGTACCGACATGGATACGGTGATGGAGACGGATACCATCACCGCAATCGCCACACCACCGGGACGCGGGGGTGTGGGTATCGTTCGAATATCCGGTCCTTTATGTTTTCGGATCGGCCAAGCTCTATTACCTCAAGTACCCAGTCCCCGAAAAGCCGAATACCTCCCCTTTAAGGACGCTTTAGGTAAAACCATTGATGAAGGCATTGTGCTTTTTTTTAAAAGCCCACATTCTTTTACCGGCGAAGATGTTTTAGAACTACAGGGTCACGGCGGTCCTGTGGTGTTGGATATGTTACTGCGAGCTGTTGTGTCCATGGGTGCTCGTTTGGCTCGGCCCGGTGAATTCTCAGAAAGGGCTTTTCTAAATGACAAACTGGATTTGGCGCAGGCCGAAGCTATTGCAGATTTAATAGACAGTGCCTCGGAACAAGCTGCGCGTTCGGCGCTTCGGTCTCTGCAGGGAGAGTTTTCACGCCAAATTCACGCACAGGTGGAAGCCCTTATTCGGCTGCGTATGTTGGTAGAAGCGGCAATTGATTTTCCAGAAGAGGAAGTGGATTTTCTACAGGATGAACAATTGTTTCAAGGCCTGGATCAGGCGGAGTTAGGTACCCAGTCCCTATTGGCGGACGCCAAACAGGGTTGTCTGCTAAAAGAGGGCATGCAAGTGGTGATTGCCGGATCACCCAATGTAGGAAAATCTACCTTAATCAACGCACTGACCGGAAAAAACACGTCTATCGTTACCCCCATTGCCGGTACCACCCGAGATGTGATGCGGGAGCATGTGTTATTGGACGGATTACCTATACAGTTTATTGATACAGCCGGTTTACGCCACAGTGATGACCCGGTGGAACAGGAAGGAATTCGTCGGGCATGGCAGGAGATTGAACAGGCGGATCGTATTTTGTATATGACTGAGGGTGAGCAACACGATTCATCTTCTCTTCAACGTTTACGTCAGGCAGGACCTGGTTTAACCTTTATACATAATAAAATAGATTTAAGTGGTGAGGCCCCGCGGCTCGAGCCGAACCAAAACGAGTGCCACTTATATATGTCAGCTAAAACCGGAGCCGGTTTGGAGTATTTGCGAAAACATTTAAAACAATGCGCCGGTTATCAATTAGCCGGTGAAGGTCAGTTTAGCGCTCGACGACGCCACGTACAGGCATTGGAGCAGGCACTGAAACATATTCAGGAAAGTAAAGTTCAATTGTTGCAGTATAAAGCGGGTGAACTTGTCGCCGAAGAATTACGTCTGGCACAAGATGAGATGAATCAAATTACCGGCGAATTCAGTTCCGACGACTTGTTGGGACGTATTTTCTCAAGTTTTTGTATAGGAAAATAAAGGCTTGGTGTTGAACTTAGCAAGGAAAACGGTCGCCATTTCAATGGCGTGCTTTTGCTGTGCGGCGCAGGCACAAAACCCTATTGGCGCTGAAGATGACCTGTGGCAGCACTGCAGTACACCGTTTATGCCTCCCAATTACGTATCCAGGCCCACTCAGAGCATAGGGGAAGAAACTCGAATTTCTGCGGATAGTGCATTGGTGCGTCAGCAAGAGTATTTTCAGCTGGAAGGTCGAGTGGAATTGCAAAAACAAGATTATTTTCTTAGCGCAGATAAAGCCAGTTACCATCGCACGGATGACCAAGTGGAAGCCAGTGGGTCGGTTCACTTCGAGACAGAAAATTTTGTTATCAATGGTGATCAGGCTTCTTTGAACATGGCAAAAAATCTGGGAACTATTAATACCAGTCGCTTTTGGCTGCCCGGAAACCATTTGCGCGGTGAGGCGGATAACATTCATTTGCAGGATAAGGATGCCATCTCGATGGACAAGGCTGTATTTACCAGCTGCAATGAAGATGATGAAGTGTGGAAACTGCGGGCAGGTAGGCTCAGTATAAACCGGGCGAAAAATGAAGCCATTGTCCACCATGCCAGATTAGAGTTGTTTCAGATTCCCGTGCTCTATTTTCCGTATTTGAATCTACCCATTGAAGGTCGTAAAACCGGTTTGCTCATACCCAATATGGGTTATTCCAACGAGTCCGGAAACGAATTTGCCCAACCGTTTTATTGGAATATTGCACCGGAAAGGGATGCCACATTTACCGGACACTATTTTAGTAACAGAGGTACACAGGCAAAAACAGAATTCCGTTTTTTGAATGAATCCGGCGGAGGTCAGGTAAATCTCGAATATCTTCCCGGTGATCGTATATACGGTGATGACCGACGTTATGTGGCTTTTAACCAGCGATGGTTGCGGGGTGACCCTCAATCCAATTGGTCCGCAGATGTTCAATATCAGAGCGCATCCGACGAGGACTATTTAAAGGATTTTGGTGGTGCGCTGGATTTATCCAGTTTGTCTTATTTGGAAAGAATTGCCACCGTGAGCTTGCAGCACCAGGGTTGGCGAGCACAAGCGATGGCGCAGCATTTTCAAATCATGGATGCTGTTATTGCGGAGCAGGATAAACCCATGCAGCGCTTACCCCAAATTCAGTTGGATACTCCCCTGTATACCTTGTCTGGTATGAATGCGGGATTGCAATCCGAGTGGGTTCGATTTGATCGAGATAGCGGCTTAAAAGGTATGCGCAGCCACATTAAGGCGGGACTCGATCTGCCGATCACGAACAGTTACGGATTTCTCAAACCGGGTGTCACATGGCGCTACACTTATTATGAGCTGGAAAACAATCAAAGCGGCAGTGATTCTGAACCCAGCATTAGTGTGCCGGCGTACACTTTGGACAGTGGTTTGTTTTTTGAACGAACGACCAAATTCGGAAAACAGGCATTTGTACAAACCCTCGAGCCCCGCTTGTTTTATTTGCATGTTCCTTACCGGGAACAAAGTGGATTATTGGTGGATCAACTCGGGCAGGAACAGGTATTTGACAGTAGCGCCACTCGGCTGGATTTTGCACAATTATTCCGTGATAATCGTTATATGGGTCTGGATCGTATGGGAGACACCAAGCAATTGAGCTTGGCTCTCACCACCCGATTGATGTCCCCAACCGGCAAAGAGGTTTTTTCGGCTGCATTGGGGCAAATCCGCTATTTTTCTGATCGTAAAGTGACCCTGCCGGGAGAGACTGTGCAAACCCAGCGCTGGTCTGATACCTTGGTTGCCGTATCGACACAGTTTGGCGCTTCCCGACTCAGTTCCGAATTCGCCTGGAATAAAGATCGCTCTGCGACCATACGCAGCTCGGTTAAATACCGGTATACCCCCAAGAATGATACGGCATTGGGGGTTGCCTACCGATATGATGGCGGCGTCATGGAGCAGGCGGATTTCAGTCTCTTGTTGCCGATGGACCAACAATGGAAGTTCGTGACTTTCTGGAACTATTCCCTTAAGGACGATCTTACTTTGGAGAGCTTTCAAGGCTTAGAATACAATAGCTGCTGCTGGGCCCTGCGACTGCTACGTCGTGAAACCATAGAAGACCTGATTGGTGAAAGCTATGATGAGAGTTTTTTACTGCAGTTTGAACTTAAAGGATTGGCCAGTGTGGGCGGCAAGACTTCAGAATATTTTGATAAAGGGTATTGGAAAGAGCGTGATTAATTACAAGTTTTTAAACGTGAGCGTCGCCTTGGGTGTCATTTTGCTTTGTAGCAGTACCGTGGTAGGTGCGAAGCAAACGTTTCAAACCTTAGATGAAATTGTGGCTGTGGTGAACGAAGACGTTATTACTCGGCTGGAGCTTGAGTCTGAAGTGAACACCATTAAACAGCAGATTCGCAGTCAGGGCATGCAATTACCCGCCCATGCCGATCTGGTCAAGCAAGTGTTGGAACGTATGGTTGTGGTGAAATTGCAACTGCAAATTGCTCAGAGACGAAACATCCGCGTGGACGATGACGCTGTGAACCGTCGCATCGAAGAAGTGGCTCAGTCCAATAAAATGGATTTGATCGCCTTTAGTCAGGCAGTGCGCGGGCAAGGTTTGGATTTTGATGTGTATCGTAAGAATATTCGTGATGATTTGATCATAACTCGCTTACAACGAATGGCAGTACGCGACAGAATCGCCGTAACCGATGATGAGATTGATAATTTTTTGGCAAATGAAAATATCCAGGGTAGCGACAAGGATGAGTTTCATTTAGGCCACATATTGGTGGCCATTCCGGAAGCGGCCACATCCGCTCAAATCAAAAAAGCCAAAGCCAAAGCCGAGGATATTAAAGCACAATTGGATTCAGGTACGGATTTTTCCAAACTGGCCATCAGTAAGTCGGATGGGCAGCAGGCGTTGGAAGGGGGAGATATTGGTTGGCGTAAGCTGAATCAGTTGCCAACATTATTTTCCGACAAAGTGGTTGCGATGAAACAAGGCCAGGTCAGTGAATTGATAAAAAGTCCCAGCGGTTTTCATCTCATTAAACTAATGGGCAAACGTCGCAATGAGAAACAGCACATTGTACAACAAACCAAGGTCCGGCATATTTTGGTAAAACCCAATTTGTTTTTGAACAGCAAGGAAGCCCGGTTACGGGCGGCTCAATTAAAACAACGTATTGAAGGAGGCGAGTTGTTCCAGGATTTGGCCCGCGCCAATTCCGATGACAAAGCATCCGCTGCCGATGGTGGTAACCTGGGGTGGGTTAATCCAGGTGTCATGGTGAAGCCCTTCGAAAATGCGATGAACCAGCTTAAAGAAGGTGAAATCAGTGATCCGGTCCGTACCGCCTTCGGTTGGCATATACTTCAAGTCCAAGGACGTCGTTCTCAGGATAATACCGAGGAGTTTCAACGCGGTCAGGCCAGAGCCGCCATTCAACAAAGGAAATGGCAACCGGCTTTAGTAAATTGGATCCGGCGGATTCGTGACGAGGCTTTTGTGGAAGTGCGCATTTAGCCAATAATGCCACACACATGATGACTCATTCGTGTACGCCCCCGCCCGTCACCCGTATAGCCATTACTCCGGGTGAACCTGCTGGTATAGGGCCGGATTTGTGCGTACTGTTGGCGCAACAAGCTCATGACGCCCAACTGGTTGCCGTATGTGATCCGCAACTTTTGCTGGATCGGGCTGCGCAGTTGGGTTTGCCCTTGCAACTGCACGTCTTCTCGCCTCAGGATCTGCCACAATCCCAAGCGGCAGGGTCACTATCGGTTTTACCCGTGAAGTTACCACAAGCGGTGTGCCCGGGTGAGCTCAATCCGGACAATGCACCTTATGTGCTGCAGTGTTTGTCTGTTGCTGCGGAGGCCTGTTTGCAAAAAACGTTTGCGGCTTTGGTGACCGGTCCTTTGCATAAAGGGGTCATCAATCAAAAAGGTATCGCATTTACCGGACACACCGAGTTTTTGGCCGAAAAAACCGGGGCGTCTCGACCCGTTATGATGTTGCTGACCGAAGGTTTACGGGTGGCGCTAGCGACCACCCACCTACCATTGGCCCAGGTCAGCCAGGCGATTACCCAAGCCTCACTCCAGGAAGTCATAGAGATCTTACATCGAGAACTTAAGCAGCACATGGGAATTGATCAACCGGTGATTCATGTTTGCGGACTTAACCCCCATGCCGGAGAGCAAGGCCACCTGGGCCGGGAAGAAATCGATATTATTATTCCGGTTTTGGAAACTTTGCGCGCCCAGGGCTATGACTTGGTCGGACCTGTACCGGCAGATACAGCTTTTGTTGCTGCCAGATTGAAACAGCTGGATGTGGTTCTGGCCATGTACCATGATCAGGGATTGCCGGTACTAAAACATATGGGGTTTGGCGAGGCGGTGAATGTGACTTTGGGTCTTCCCATAATTCGAACTTCCGTGGATCACGGCACAGCCTTGGATTTGGCAGGCAGTGGTCGCATTGATGTGAGCAGTTTTGAAAAAGCTTTGGATTTGGCTCTGCAGATGGCTCATTGTGAGCAATCCCCATGAGCCAGTCACATCGGGCTCGCAAACGTTTCGGCCAGCATTTTCTTACGGACGGCCACACGGTAGCTGCCATTGTACATGCGATTCATGCTAAAGCATCGGATCATATAGTGGAAATCGGTCCAGGTCTCGGTGCCCTAACGCAAGAATTGCTGCCTTTGGTACAGCGTATGGATGCGGTGGAGTTGGATCGGGATGTGATTCCCAAACTGAAACAACTGTGTTTACCACTGGGTAAGTTGACTATCCATAGCGCGGATGCTCTGCAGTTTGATTTCTGTCAATTGCAAACAAACGCTAAACTTCGGGTGGTGGGTAATCTGCCCTACAATATTTCCACCCCCTTGATCTTCCGATTGGTTGAACAGTCCCACTGTGTGGAAGATATGCATTTTATGCTGCAAAAAGAAGTGGTGGATAGAATGGCCGCCGCACCCGCATGCAGTGACTACGGTAAACTGAGTGTCATGTTGCAGTATTTCTGTGAGGTGGAATCACTCTTTGAGGTCCCACCCAGCGCTTTTTCACCACCTCCGAAAGTCAATTCCGCCGTGGTCCGACTGCGTCCATTCGCATCGCCGCCTTTGGCGCTGGGTGATGTGGCTTTGTTCGAACGGGTGGTGACTCAGGCTTTTTCACAACGGCGTAAGACTTTGCGAAATACCCTGAAATCGTTAATAGGAGAACAGGAACTGCAGTTACTGGAAATTGATCCCGTGCGCCGCGCTGAGACTTTAACCTTAGAAGAGTTCGCTGTCATTAGCCGATACTTGGAACAGAATTCAAGGTAAGATTGGCGCCGAAATGGAACTGGGTTTACTGAAATTTTTGCAAAACATCCTAACTCCACCTACCTGTTTCATCTTGTCGGCATTGCTTGGGGTTGTTCTTTACCGTTTCCGACCCCTGTGGTCTATCCGTTTGTTGTTATTAAGCAGTGGCTTATTGTATTTATTTAGTTTGCCCGTGACGGCTGTGTTTCTCGCCGGTTTGTTAGAACCCCCGGCTTTGCCACCCTCGCAACTGCATCAAACCCCAGCGCAGGCGATTGTGGTGCTGTCTGCCAGTCGCTACGAGAACAACCCGGAATATGGTGCTGATGTCAGTAATGGCGTCGCGGCACAGCGCTTGCGTTACACGGCCTGGTTACAAAGACAAACCGGGTTACCGGTACTGATCAGCGGTGGTAAAGTTAATGCGAACCATCGCGAATCCGAAGCCCGGTTAATGCAACAAATGCTGGAGCAGGAATTTGGGGTGGCCGTGCAGATTATCGAGGAACGCAGTCGCACGACTTACGAGAATGCTCGTTACTCATCAGAGTTACTTTTGGCAAAAAAGTACCGGCATATATTGCTGGTAAGTCATGCACTGCATCTACCACGGGCCAGGGTTGCATTTGAACACTTCGGTATTGGGGTGACACCAGCTCCCACTTTATTGCATTCACGTGAGCGACCACGCAATGTCTCCCATTATTTGCTGCCGAAGATTCGAGCATTGCAGATAACGGAGTATTTTTTCCATGAATGGCTGGGGGGAATTTGGTATCGATTGCGTTACTATTGAGACCACTATTAACCGCTTTAACGTAATCCCATCTTCAGGCGGTTCACGCAGCTAAATCAACTCTTCTATTTTTCGTAATAAAGCATCTTTGTTTAAAGGCTTATGGAAATATCCCTGAATTCCTATATTTGCTGCCTGTTGCGGGCTGAGAGAATTGCTGAAACCGGTACATAAAAGGATAGGAATCTCGGGGCGGATAGATAACATGGCTTCGGCCATTTCACCGCCGGTCAAATCCGGCATGGTTTGGTCGGTGATCACTAAATCAAATTCGTCAGGTTTTTCTTCGAAACAGCGAAAGGCCTCACTACTGCTGGTAAATATGCTGACATTGTAACCCAGCCCCTTGAGTAATTCGCCTTCGAACAAAGCCACCGGAGCCTCGTCATCCACCACCAAGATGTGTTTTGCGTCAATGTGACCCGACACCTTGTTAACGTTGGAACCTTCTTCTATGCTGACAACTTCATTTTTAGGGAACAGAAGCCTGAAGCGAGTGCCTTTTTCCGCTTCGCTCTCCACCAATATGTGCCCATTGTGTTTGTGAATAATGCCGTGAACCATAGCCAAACCCATGCCGGAGCCTTTACCGATTTCTTTGGTGGTGAAAAAGGGCTCAAAAACTTTACCTAATATATCCGGGCTCAAACCCTTACCCGTATCACCAATACTCAATTCTACAAAGTCACCGGAAAAAACATGATGACAGGATGAGCACTCTTGTCGTTTCAGGTTGGTGTTTTTCGTTTCGATACGAATGGTACCCTTATTGTTCATGGCATCGCGGGCATTAATACACAGATTTAGGACAACTTGATTCAGTTGTACCGAATCGGCCATGATTTTAGGTATACCTTCTTGATTGTCTTGAGTGATTTCCACAGTGGATGGCAGAGTGGATTGGAGCATGTTGATGGATTCCTGCAACAAAGGCAGCAGTGATGTGGATTTCAATTCTGTCTCTGTTCCACGGCTGAAGGCTAACATTTGTTTCACCAAATCCCTGGCCCGTTCACTGGCTTTCATTACCTGTTGTAGATAGCTGTTGAGTTTTTCATTGGAGTCCCGGGTAATAAAATCCATCACCAGGGTGGTGTAGCCCATGATGGATGCGAGAATATTATTGAAATCGTGGGCAATACCACCGGTCAATTGACCGATAGATTCCATTTTTTGGGCATGCTGCAATTGGGTTTGCAGGTTCAATTTCTCCTGTTCTGCCTGCTTGGAATCGGTCAGATCACGACCCACACCCGTGATACCAATGATGTTTTGATTTTCGTCCATGGTGGGAGATCCGCTGAATTGGTAAGGTATCAGGGTGCCATCCTTGGTTTTTAGCGAGGCTTCCACCTCTGTGTATCCTAAGTCGAAACAGCGCTGTATGGCATCGCTGACGAGTAGGCGTTGTTCTTCTGGGAAAAAATTCAAAGCATCCATGTTTTCCAGCTCCGCGTGGCTGTAGCCGGAGACCAGGGAAAAGCGCTGATTCCAAAAAACCAATTTGCCTTGGGGACTAATTTGATAAACAACATCCTGAACACTGTCCATGATGCTGGCCCGCTGCAATATGGCCAGGTCCAGCTCACTTTTTGCGCTCTGCGCTGAAATGCCAAAGGAGACATCATCAGCCAATTCTTCCAATAAATTAAGTTCTTCGGCATCGAATGCACTGGGTTTGTCTGCGTAGATGTTTAAACAACCAAACACAATACCTTCTTTGTATAAAGGTAGGGTGACTGAAGAGGCAAAACCGCTTTTGGCAGCATTTTCTTTCCAAGGAGAGATGGCAGCGTCTTTAAGCAGATTTTCGGATACACAAGTGTTACCGCTGCGTATGGCGGTTTCGATAGGATTGTCGCACTTTCTATTCTTGTTATTCCTAAGCTGTTCCAGATAACCGTTTTCCGTACCTGCCTGAACCAGTGGCTGCACGCAGGTTTGGGACTCATCCAGTATTCCAACCCAGGCAAACCGATAGCCGCCGGTATTAATCAAAACCTCACAAATCCCCTGTAGTAATTGCCGCTCGTTATCTGAGCGAATAATCACATGACGGGTTTCTATAAAAGTGGTCAAGGTACGATTGAGGCGACGTAAATAGGACTCGGAGGTCAATTGTTGGCTGATATCTTTTATAAACAGAAGATTTGCAAACCCGGTGGGAGGTGTTTTTTTAACGCCAAAGACTTTAGCGGTAAAAATTGAACCATTTTTTCGTTTGAATTCGATCTGAAACTGCGAAACGTGTTCGGTATTCTCCAGGGAGAAGTGCATCACCTTGTTGGTATTACATAAACATTGGAGGTTTTGTCCGGTAATTTCGCTTTGTGTATAACCGAACATTTTTTCAGCGGATGGATTCAACATAACAATAGACTGCTGGTGGTCGGTCAAAATAATGGCATCCGGTAAGCTGGTAAAAATGGATTCCAAAATGTGATTTTGTTGTTCAAGCTGTTCTTCTGACTGTTGGAGTTGCTCAGTAAGCTGCCGATAACGGTTCTTTTCTTGATGTATGAGAGAGTGAGACAGTTTCAGTTTTCGGTAATTAAACAGAATGACAATCGTTAACAACAAAATGCCAATAAGAACCGATAAAAATAACAGGGTGTGGTATTCCTGTTGGGTATAGCCGGTGAGGACGCGACTACCGAACCATTTATCATAGATAACGTTGTACTCACCGCTGGATTTTACCTGCGCCAAACCGAAGTTCAATTGCTGTAATAACACCGCGTTACCTTCGCGTACTACCATGGACCAGGTTAAAATACGCAGGGGGTGGGATACGTAGTCGATCTGATCTTCCAGCCGTAACTGAAAGGCCAGATGACGAGTAACTTGTGCCGGGTACACGAAGGCATCCACATATCCGGCTACCAAATCACTCAATGCTTGCGCAGGTGTACCAACCAGATGGCACTGGATTCCAGGAAGTGTTTTTAAATATTGGTGGCTGATGTGTTCATTTACGCAGGCGACCTTTTTACCCTGGAGAGAGTCCAGGTCTTGGATATCACGGCGGCCTTTTCTAACAATGATGATTTCCGGCATTTCCAGTATAGGGTCGCTGAAATCCAGAGTTTTATCCCTTTCACTGGTATAGCCGGCGTCATGGAGAAAGTCCGCATCACCGTTTTGCAGCCACTGTAAAACTTCTGTCCATTGGTCACTGTGTTTATAAGTAACGGATATTCCTGCGGCCTTGGCCACCGCCGTGGACAGTTCTTTGCCGAAACCGCTTAATTTACCGTCGACATTGATAAAATTCACGGGTGGAAAATTATTGGAGGAGGCAATGACGTAGGTTTTTGTTTGCGCTTTTGCCTCCACGGAACAGCAGGCACAGAGCAACAGCGCCACTCGCGAATAATTTTGCAATCTTGGATTCATTACCACCCGATTTTTGTCCTTGGTTTTCGCTGCGAGTATCGCCCATTGCCGGTTTAACTATTTGAAAAACATAGATCAACTTACGGTTTTATACCAGGGTTGGGGCAAAAAAGGATGGATGCAATAATTATGCTCAGCCTGAGCTGCCTTGGGTAAAGACACAATTTGGGTTTTGCGAGGCGGATAGCTCAGTGAAATTCAAGCCGTGTAATTGACCATGCCTTCGATTTCAAGGAGCAAATCGTTACGACAAATATCACCCTGTAGAAAAAGTAGTGGTGTTTCAGATCCAAAAAAGTGGCGTACGGTTTGTTTAAGGTGTTCCGATAGAAAGCTTTGTTCCCGTAAATATATCTTAATCAGTGGAAATAGAGGCGGTTTGTAATGGTATTCCCGGATTTTATCGTGATTTAATAAATTGCTGATATTGTTGAGTGTTTCTTGCAGCTGTTTGTCGGCATCACCCGGATGTAGACTTTCATGCCCAACCACGCTGGCGGTACCGGATAAAAACAGAGTATGCGGATCGACGGATTGAAACAGTGTTGCGCGAGCAAAGGAAGGGCTACAGGGTCCATATTGAGCCGGGTAGTGGTAGGCTGCGACTTGGCGTGGATTTTCCAGGTAAATACCCGGCTCTACAGTGGCTATGAAATACACAGAGACTCCGCCGGAATAGGTGCCGATAGCGCTGGCCGCAGGAATCTGCTGCTGGAATTTTTCTCCATAAAATCGCTGAAAGGCCGCGAAACGACCCACACAGAATTCCTGGTAGCGCTCCAATTCCTTACCGGTTTCATTAATGCCGGGGAAGTGGTTCCAAATGCGTAATATATGCGGGGTTTGTTGCTGTTTTAAGAACTCGAAAATGGACAAATAGATTTCTTCGGTCAAGCTTTTCAGGTCGTTTCCCGCCACATCAATGCAGCCGAAGAGCAGTTGCTCATTGCGTGAGTAACGGATGTTGCCGCAATGACCCCTTTGAACGACTTCGTTGCTGTACCAAAGTTCTGCAACCGGATGCTCGCAATAGGCCAGATCAACATTAATATGGGTGAGTTCAGGGGCTATGTTTTGGCTGGTATGCTGGGAACCAAAGGTAACAACCCCGAGCAGGTTTTCATCCTGTTGCGGGACTTGGTCTGTTGGAACAAGGGCACAACTTACCGAAGCACGGTTTTTGTTTGCTTTTGGGGCTAATTCAGCTTTTGTCATCCGTAGAAACCAATATCTAAAGTGCTTTAAAAATAATTGTCGATTTTATTAAGTCAAACCATTAAAAAAACGTGCCATATTAACCATGGATTCACTCTCAGATTCTAAAGTGTAACTCGCTGTTTAGTATAGCTTATCATTGGATATTGGTCGCAATATATACAGTATAAGAATCAACATCGAAAGCAACATTATACAGTAGATTAGAGTGTTGAAAAATAAATGTGAGGTTTTCCATACCTTTGTGAATCGGCAATCTGTATAATTCGCAGCACTGACAAGCAAAAGGTTCAGAAGCTAAACTCTTTGTCAGAAAAGACATAGATCCTAACCACTATTTTACTGAGAGTATTCTCGAATTATGGAATCCCAAGCCCACAGAGACAAGTCTGAATTAATTCCTCACCCGCCGTTGCAGCAGTACTATGCAGACGAACAACATAGACGGGGGTTCGTTTCATGGTTATTTGATGAAACGGCGTGCCACTACGATTGGATTATTCGCGCCATGTCGTTTGGATCGGGGAATTGGTATCGACACAAAGCTTTGTTACGGGCTGGATTGAAACAAGATGACGCCATGTTGGATATTGCCACGGGAACCGGACCGGTGGCTAAAGCCGCCCTACGCATTGTGGGTCCCGGTGGTTCTGTGACAGGTTTGGATCGAAGCGCCAATATGATGTTGGAAGCCAAAAAAACTGTGCAGATTCCTTTTATTCAATCCGATGCCGCGCACTTACCGTTTCCCGACAATTCTTTCGATTTTCTTAGTATGGGTTATGCTTTGCGCCATGTGGATGATCTTCACGCCACTTTTGACGAATACTTGCGAGTTTTAAAACCGGGCGGCACGGTATTGGTTATGGAATTGACTCGGCACAAGTCTGCCTTCGTTAACCGATTCCTCAAGTTTTATATGCGCCGCATTGTTCCCAAAATAGCCCGCATTGGCTCGGGTACCAAAGACGCGGAAACGTTGATGACCTACTTTTGGGATACCATCGAAAATTGCGTACCACCCGATGATATAATGAAAGCCATGGCAAACAGTGGCTTTTTGGATAATCGACGTTATTGTGATATGGGGATATTCAGCGAGTATGTCGGTGTAAAGCCCGAATAAGAAAACGGAATATAGAGTTTTTTAAGATAATTCAGCTGCCTCAGCGTCTTTAAGAGGCATGCGCTCCATAAGGTAACAAAGACAATCTTTTCGGATGATATCTTCCTGGGTGGTTAACATGGAAGGCATGATAGGACCGGTGGTGAGCAGTTCGCCATTGCGCTGGCGGAAATAGCGATGGACCACATCCTCACCGGTTTCACTCATTACCGTCAGCACCGGGTCTGCATCATCTGGAACATTGACTTTTCCCCAGCGCGTACCGGTTTTTAATTCACTGAAGTTCATCAGGTCAAGGCGGGACTCGAACAACAAATCAACGCTCTCCTCACTAAAACTAAATCGAATATGCGGCGCAACTTTTACGGTGGCTACTGTGTGAAATAGGTCCATATCCTGGGTATGGACAGGGTGTGTTGGTAGTTCAGACAGATCCAGGCAGGCCTGCAAATATTCCAACGCATGCTCTATACCGTGGTGGTTTTCGGTTTGGCCGCATTCCACAGTCACTGCCGGACACAATTCGGCAAACGCCTGGGACTGAACTCCCTTGGGACGCACAAAATAGATTACTGTGCGGCTGAATAACGTAGCTAGATGATAAAAGGCATTATCCAGCCGATTAATACAGGCATAGTGTGGATTGAGTCCGGTATTGTTGTGTATGTCCACACTGAGAAAAACATCACGTTGTTGCATTTCTTGAACAACCTGTCCCATCATATTACATTCCACTGAATCATGACTGAAGCCTCTGTGGGGCCAGACGCGGTTGTAATCCACTTGGCCATTGAGGCGGCGTTCGGCGGTCCGTGCTGCGGTAACATTACCCACAAACAGAGATAGTGAGCGCGGTAGAGCTTGATGGGAATATTTTTGTAACAGTTTTTGCACTGCGTAAAACCCGGTGGTTTCGTTGCCGTGTAAGAGAACCGAGACAAACAAAGGTTGTTGGCGTCTACCTTGCAAGTGTATCAGGGTCGGTCCGGACAGAATATTGTGTAGCTCCTGTGGTCCGGTCTGCAAAAAACCCTCGGGTAATTGGTCTGTTATATGAAGCATATGATTCCTATGTCAGCGATTGATACCCCAGTTGTGTACCGGCAGCCCGGATTCTTGATTTTCAATGTAGCTGGTGGTGAGTTTTTCCATATCGGGGCCGTAGCGGCAGACAAATGCCCGTTGCCATTCGGCGCCGGTGCAGTTATTCACGGTTCTGGATTCAATAATTGTCAAATAGCGATCAATGTCCGTTTGGTCTACTTGAAGTCGTTGTAGACCTTTGGCGGCCAAAGGCAGTAGTGTTTTGAGAATCAAGGTTTGAATTTTGATTTTTTTACCATCCAGCCACACAATGTTGGTATCCAGGCCATATTGAGCGGCTCGGTAGAAATTGTCCCGCGCCAACTCAAACGGCAGTTGGGTTTCCGGCGCAGGTTGTTGTTGTGCCAGGGCGTAAACCAGGCCGTAATAAAAGGCCGCATTGGCCAGATTGTCCTCCAGCGTGGGGCCGGCCGGTACGACACGATGTTCGATACGAATATGAGGTAATTTATCCCCCAAGCCGATCAGAGGGCGGTTCCAGCGCCATAGGGTGCCATTGTGGAGGCGCACATTGGCAAAATGTTCTAAAGGCTCTTGCTGCAACATAGGTAGTAAAACGGGGAAGTGTTGGTAATTTTCTTCGAAAATTTCCATCAAAGATTCACGGGCATAACCGGAACCAAAAGACACGCGCCGCATGGGACCTTGGGACGCATCACCGTATCCACCCACTTCCACCGATTGTTCAAACAGGGGGATACGCGTTTCTGACCACAAGTTCTTTCCAAATAAATAGGGCGAGTTGGCTGCGACAGCGACCACGGGGGCCGATAGTATGATGGATGCATTATAGGCGCGCAGAGCCTTGGAGATGGGTACTTGCAGGTGAATTTGAAAAGATGTGGTTGCCGATTCCAGCATGACATCCTCATGGCTTAAACGCAGGATCTCATTACCGTGTATATCCAACCGCAGTGGTCGACCATTGCGCATACGTAATACTTGTTCGTTAAGAGCCGCATAGCGTTTCATTGACGATACATTGGCCATGGTCAAGTCAGTGCTTTTCACCGTGGGCAAAATTCCGATCATCGCCAATTGGCTATCGAGGTTTTTCGCAGTGGCACTGCCGTGTCGCCACAGCTGCATCATCTCCTCCCGGTGGTGGGTGAATGCGCTGTTTTTTAGGGTTTCGGCGCCAAAATTGAATTCGATATTGAAAGCGGCCAGTTCCTGGGTGACCATGGGATTTGCCATGGTTTGGATCAGTTTTTCGTTAATGGGCTGGGGTTTGGCGTTCCGGTCCACAATCCAGACTTCCAACTCGAAGCCGGAAGCAAATCGGTCATCACAAAAGCGATTTTCCGCAAACCATTGGGACAATAACCGGGTTTCTTCGGCTAAGCGGTTTTCGAACCGGTCGAAATGACGTTGTTCAAACTGGATCCGGGAGATTTCCTGTCCCATGGGTCCGCCTCTTCAAGGTGCATGTTTTTATTCTAGCTCATACAACAGCTTACGCAGGTTTCATGAAAACAAATCGGCACATTGATGGAAAAGCTTTAAATTTCTGTGGCTGTAATCGCAGGGACGGTTTTCAGCAAGCAAATCCGCGGGTTATACTTAGCGCCCTTTGCAATAATAATTCCGGAAAACACTATGTCTGCATCAAACAAATCCATATCCAGCTTTCAGGACCTGATTTTAGCCTTGCAGGAGTACTGGGCAGAACAAGGCTGTGTGGTTTTACAGCCTTATGATATGGAAGTCGGCGCCGGTACTTTCCATCCGGCCACTTTTTTGCGTGCCATTGGTCCCGAACCTTGGAGTGCAGCCTATGTGCAACCCTCGCGTCGACCCACAGACGGTCGTTATGGCGACAATCCCAATCGACTGCAACACTATTACCAGTTTCAAGTGGTGATAAAACCTTCACCGAAAAACATTCAGGAATTGTACATTGGTTCCCTAAGAATGTTGGGGTTTGATCCCCTGGAACACGATATCCGCTTTGTTGAGGATAACTGGGAGTCTCCCACCTTGGGTGCCTGGGGTTTGGGCTGGGAGGTTTGGCTCAACGGTATGGAGGTCACCCAATTCACCTATTTTCAACAAGTGGGAGGTTTGGACTGCAACCCAGTGACGGGTGAAATCACTTATGGTCTGGAGCGTATAGCCATGTATTTGCAAGGGGTTCAAAGTATTTACGACATAGTGTGGACCGATGGACCTCTGGGGAAAATCACATATGGTGATGTATTCCATCAGAACGAAGTGGAAATGTCCGCATACAATTTTGAGCACGCCGATGTGGCCAATTTATTTGCTCAATTTGATGCTTGTGAGGCCCAAAGCAATTATTTAATCGGCCAGGGTTTACCCTTGCCGGCCTATGAAATGGTGCTAAAAGCTTCCCATTATTTCAATTTGCTGGATGCCCGTCACGCCATCAGTGTCACTGAACGGCAACGCTATATATTGCGAGTACGTGCCTTGTCTCGTGCCGTGGCTCAAGCCTACTTCGATGCTCGGGAAGTGTTGGGTTTTCCCATGTTGCTTTCACCCGAATTAAGGGAGAGCAACTAGATGAGCGTTAAAGACGACTTATTAATTGAAATCGGTACTGAAGAGTTACCACCGAAGTCCTTGCGGCAGTTATCCGCTGCGTTTTCCCAGGGTATCAGTGATGGCTTAAAAAAACTGGGTTTGTCCTATGAGCAATTGCACTCCTATGCAACGCCCAGGCGTTTGGCGGTTTTGGTGAGCCAGTTGGACGCTGCGCAACAGGACAAAATAGTAGAGCGTAGAGGTCCTGCGGTCACGGCAGCCTTTGGCGATGACGGTTGTCCCACGCCGGCAGCCGCCGGGTTTGCTAAATCTTGCGGTGTTCAAGTGGAAGATTTGCAAACCAGCAAAACCGATAAAGGCGCCTGGTTGGTGTATCACAGCGAGGAAAAAGGGCAACCTACCACGGATTTGATTGCTGATGTAGTCAACGCCAGCCTGGACAAACTGCCCATACCCAAACGTATGCGTTGGGGCGATTCTCAGTCTCAGTTTGTGCGACCGGTGCACTGGGTGGTTTTGCTATTCGGTGACCAAGTTATAGAAGCACAGATTATGGGCTTGACCAGCGGCCGGGTCACTCGGGGTCACCGTTTTCACCATCCGGAAACTCTGTATTTGGGCGAGCCCAACGCATATTCTCCATTGTTGGAAACCCAAGGCTTGGTGGTGGCGGATTTTGACACCCGCAAAGAAGCTGTCAGGGCGCAGGTTTTGGAGGCGGCTGCACAACTGGGTGGAACAGCAGTCATCGATAATGATCTGCTGGATGAAGTGACGGCCATGGTGGAATGGCCCATGGCTATCAGTGGTAATTTCGATACCCGCTTTCTGCAAGTACCCACCGAAGCTTTAATAACCACCATGAAAAGCAATCAAAAGTATTTTCATGTGGTGGATGCCACAGGTGCTTTATTGCCCTATTTCATAACCGTTAGCAACATCGCCAGTCTCAAGCCGGAAGTGGTTCGTGCCGGTAACGAACGGGTGATTCGACCGCGCCTGGCGGATGCAGAGTTTTTCTGGAACCAAGACCGGAAACATTCACTGGAGTCGCGTCAGGAACGTTTACAAACCATTCTGTTCCAGAAAAAACTGGGAACTTTATACGATAAATCCCAACGCGTTGCTGCACTGGCGGCGGCTGTTGCCGCTGCGATGGGAGCTGATGCAGAGCAAGCCAAACGCGCAGCCTGGTTGTCCAAGTGTGATTTAATGACGGAAATGGTTTACGAGTTTCCGGAATTACAGGGCATTATGGGTCGTTACTATTGTGCTCACGATGGTGAAGCTGCCGATGTTTGCAGTGCCATGGAAGAGCAATACATGCCGCGTTTTGCCGGTGATTCCCTGCCCAAAACACAGGCAGGTCAGGCACTGGCTATTGCCGATAAACTGGATACCATCGTCGGTATTTTTGGCATTGGCCAAGCTCCCACGGGAAACAAAGACCCTTTTGCCTTGCGTCGGGCGGCATTGGGATTGTTGCGCACCATCATCGAATGCGAGTTGAACCTGGACATTGACCAATTGTTGGATCAAGCCATTGAGTTATTGGGCTCACGTTTGGAAGATAAGGACACCAAAACGAAAGTCTATGATTTTATGATGGATCGTTTGCGGGCTTACTACCAGGAACGCAAAGTGCCGGTGGAGTTGTTTGAAGCGGTGTTGGCCAGACGGCCTGTGCAGCCTTTGGACTTTGACCGCCGTGTGCTTGCGGTAACGGAGTTTCGGCAAATGGAAGCAGCTGAAAGTCTGGCACAGGCCAATAAGCGCAGTTCCAATATTTTGCGTCAAGCTCGGGAAAAAGGCATTGTACTCTCCACAGAGGTGGATCCATCCTTGTTAGAGGATGATGCGGAAAAAGCGTTGTATTCTGCTATCGCGAATCTAACCGGGGAAGTGGCGCCTTTGTTTGCAGCGCACGACTACAGTACCGCACTGACCCGGTTGGCGTCCCTGCAAGCACCGGTCGATCAGTTTTTTCTGGACGTCATGGTGATGGTGGAGGCTGAGTCTTTGCGTAACAACCGCCTGGCCTTAATGGCACAGATGCGGGACTTGTTCCTGCAGGTGGCGGATTTATCCCGATTATGAGCGAGGCTGATATGAATAAAGACTCTTACGATGTGATGCTTGAGCAGGTGCAACAGTTTCACGATAAACACGATTTCAAAAATACCGGAGGAGAAGATCTGGTGTATCGTGTGGCTTTAATGGCGGAAGAGCTGGGTGAAATCTCCGCATGTGTCACTAAGGGTAAAAGCAAGGAGGACTTACAGGAAGAGTGTGCTGATTTGATGATACTTTTAGTGGGAACCGCCATTTCCGCAGAATTCGATTTAAAGCAGGCGTTTTGGGACAAAATGGAAAAACTCAATAAGCGCAATTCCAAGATGATCGATGGTCGCATTCGAGTGTCGGATTTTCGAAATTGCTGAATGATTACTAAAACACGGCTGTAAAGATGAAAACCATCATTTTGGATCGAGATGGCGTCATTAATGCGGACTCGGATAGCTATATCAAGTCGCCGGAAGAGTTTGTCCCAATCCCCGGTAGTTTAGAGGCCATTGCCCGGCTCAATCGTGCCGGCTACCGGGTTTTGGTTGCTACGAATCAATCCGGTATTGCCAGGGGATATTTTGACGAGGCGATATTGGCGCAGATGCACGATAAACTGCGTCGGGGCTTGCAAGCGTTGGGCGGAGAGGTGGCACGTATCGTTTTTTGTCCTCACGGCCCCGACGATGGCTGTTCTTGTCGCAAACCCAAGCCCGGTATGCTGCTGGAGTTGATACAAATCTATGGCTTAAATAGCGCGGATATACCTGTGGTGGGGGATTCCTTAAGGGATCTGGAGGCGGCGGTGGCCGTTGGTGCCAACCCCGTGCTGGTGAAAACAGGCAAAGGTGAAAGAACCTTGGCAAAAATCCGAGACGATTCGGATCCTCTCTGGCAGGATTTACCCGTGTACGATAACCTTGCCGCTGCGGTGGATGATATATTACTTAAAAACGGGGATTAGCCGTGTTATTTATTCGATCCATGTTATTCAATATTTTAATGGTAGTAACCGTGCCGTTTGTTTTGATTCCAGGCCTGTTCACGCTCCCCTTTTCATTTAAGGTTCGTTACAGGGTTTACAGTTCCTGGTCTCTGGGCATGATGTGGTTGGTGGAAAAACTGTGTGGTCTGGGCTATGAAGTGCAAGGTGCGGAAAACATTCCTGCCGGTGCTTGCATTATTTACAGTAAACATCAGTCCACATGGGAAACCATCGCTTTACAAAAGATTTTTCCGCCCCAAGTCTGGGTTTTGAAACGGGAGCTATTGTGGGTACCTTTTTTTGGCTGGGCCCTGGCGATGTTGGGCGTAGTGGCCATTAATCGAAGCTCCGGTCGCAAGGCCGTTAAACAAATTGCGGAACTGGGTAAGCAGCGACTGGAACAAGGAAAGTGTGTGGTCATTTTCCCGGAGGGAACCCGTGTGGCACCCGGTGTGGAAAAGCGTTTCGGCGTCGGCGGTGCTATTCTGGCGCAACATAGCCAGTATCCGCTGGTTCCCGTTTGTCACAATGCGGGCGAGTATTGGCCCCGCCGTGGCATCATTAAGAAACCTGGAACCATTAAGGTGGTTATCGGTAAGCCTATTGATCCTACGGGTAGAAAAGCTGAGGATATGAATGCGGAGATAAAGCAATGGATGGAAGCTGTCTATAAGGAAATTACCACCATGGAGTTTGATTCCGAATCCGGAGCACCCGCCGGTGTATCCTAGTTTAAAAGGGAACTAAGTTAGTGCTTGCAGTGATGACCGCAACGCCGAATAAATAAGGATGTAAAAAAATAAACGCCACATAGGCTGTGGCACCTGCCGCAAGCACGATGAAATCATTTTTTAAGGGAAATTTTTCCTTGGCTTTCCGGGCGCCGCGTAGATTGGCAGAGAACATAGCGATTAGAGCATAAATCCCGAAACTGCCACACAAAATCAATACGTCCCACTCAGAGTTGGATAACATGTGTCCAACGGCCCACAGGAATACCCCCCACAACATGGGATGGCGTGTGTAACGTTTCACGTTGGTTTTCATGTTGGCTGCCGCCATCAAGGTGATAGCAAGTAACATTAGAGCGGCGTTGAGTGATGGCCCCCAAGCGGGAGGTGTCCATGCATGAGCATTGTTGCTATAAATCATACCAACGACAATGAGAATGAGGCCGGTTAAAGAGCTTAAGGCGAATAAAGCCTGGTATTTGCTTGGTCCAAAGGATTCAATCAACGCCGAACGCAGTGAACTGA
Source organism: Gammaproteobacteria bacterium (assembly GCA_029882975.1). Lineage (NCBI taxonomy): Bacteria > Pseudomonadati > Pseudomonadota > Gammaproteobacteria > Gammaproteobacteria bacterium. The sequence goes on along the minus strand of JAOUJW010000008.1, from coordinate 58,565 downwards.
ATGTGGGCAGCAAATGAATTCCCAGAAACACAGTCAGTCCAAGAATTAGCCAAACCATGTTGCGCCTCCCTTTGCATACTGGTTAAGATTACTAACAACTCAATTGACGGAATAATAGCATGGCGTTGTTACGGGAGCTATAATTCAGTGACGGCCTCCTGCAGGACTCGTTTTACATTTCTGTATAATTGGTCAACATCGATAGGCTTGGTGACATAGGCCGCAAAGCCTGCCGCAGCACCTTTGGCTATGTCTTTATCCATGGCATTGGCGCTGACAGCAACGACTTTAATATCTTTGGTACCCGGATTTGACTGTAGGCGTTTTTTTACTTCGTAACCGTCCATTTCCGGTAAGTTGATATCCAGAAGGATCAAATCCGGCCGTTGCGCTTGCGCCAACTCCAAACCCTGCGATGGTGTGTTTGCACACAACAAATGTATGTTTTTTTGAATTCTAAATATTTCCTGCATTAAGATTACATTGCTGGGATTGTCTTCGATGTACAAAATGGTCTTTGGTGAATCAAACAGTTCCCGATTGAGGGGAAACGGTTGCGTGTCTTTGTTGCTTTGGCTGCTGATTTTGGCGGCTTTGGGTATATCTACCCAAAAAGTCGAACCTTTGCCCGGTTCGCTGCTGAAGTCAATACTCCCTTTCATACTCTCAGTCAGTCGTTTACTAATGACCAGACCAATGCCGGTACCTTCCACAGCAGCGGAACTTGGTGATAAGCGATCAAAGGGTTGAAAAATACGGTCCCTAAGTTCGGCTGCGATTCCGATGCCATTGTCAGAAATAAGAATTCGCCAAAAACCATTGATCACTTCAAAATCAATACGGATATAACCGTAAGGACTGTTGTATTTAACCGCATTGGACAAAAGATTCAGGGTGACTTGCTTTAAGCGTACCCGATCGGCGTAAACCGCAAGGTTGTTGCTGTCCGGGTAGTTGGCAACAAACTCAATGTGTTGCTTCTTTGCGGCGGGATTGAGTAAGGTCAAGCATTCTTCAACAATGGGTTTCCAGTCTACCGCTTCCATAGTGAGTCTAAAATTGCCGGATTCTATTTTTGCCAGATCAAGAACTTCATTGATGAGATTAAGTAGATGTTTTCCGGCACTGAGAATTTCCTGGGAATAAAGCTGTGCATTGGCACCTTTCGTGGATTCCAGTTCAATGAGTTGGGCGAATCCCAGTATGGCATTCATAGGAGTACGTAATTCATGGCTCATGCTGGAAAGAAACTCCGATTTGGCCCGATTGGCTCTTTCGGCTTCCTGTTTTGCACTGGCCAGCAGGCGTTGGGTGGACTCTCGTTCAAGAATTTCGTTCTGGAGTTCTTCGGTACGTTCCGCTACCCGCTGTTCCAGTTCGTTGCGGGCGTTGGCCAACTGTTCAGAGACGAGCTTATGCTGAGTAACATCGTGAGCCGCTGCATAAATCGTTTTGTTGTCGGGTGAGCGTATTGCATTCCAGGTTATCCAGCGGTAAGAGCCATCTTTACAGCGATAACGGTTTTGAAAACCGATGGTCTTATGAATAGGGTTGTTCAGGGCAGCCAGTTCGCGGGTGGTATCAGCGACATCGTCGGGGTGTACAAAGGACATAAAGGGTTGGGATTTCAGTTCCTCCAGCGTATATCCCAGTGCTTTCTCCCAAGACGGATTCAGGTCCAGGAAATACCCTTCGCAGCTGGCAATACACAACATATCCAATGATAAGCTGAAATAGTTATCACGTTCTTCGGTGGACTTTTGCAACTGCTGTAAAGTGGCTTCCAGGGCGTCCTTGGTCTGGGTCAGTTTACGATCACGGAATAAGAGTATGACCAGCAAAGCGCTGATAACGGAAACAATAATGGTGGTGACAACAATATAACTCAACTCCTTTTGGGAATAGCCGGATAAGATTCGAGTTCCGTACCACTTATCATAAATTCGCTGGTACTCGCCGCTTTGTTTTATATTGGCCAGGCCTTTGTTGACGATGCCGATGATTTGTCGATCACCTTTTGTTGCAGCCATAGACCAATCCAATTGGCGTACCGCTTCGGGTAGAATTTTTATCTTGTTGACCAGTTTCTGTCTCTGTAAAAAATACAAAGCAATCTCCCGAGGATAGACGAATGCATCCGCTTCACCCGATAAGAGAGCTGTAAGGCCATCAATCGGGCGTTTTACGATGTGGCATTGAATCTGGGGAAATTGCTGCAAATACAAATGACTGATGTGTTTATCCACACATGCAACGGTTTTACCTTGCAAGGATTGAAAATTGTGGATGTCGATGCGGTCCACAGTGGTAAAGATGACTTCAGGCATGGTAATTATTGGCTCGGAAAACTCTAAAAATTCGGTTCTTGCTTCGGAATAGGCCGCATCGTGGATCAGGTCAATTTGTCCGGTTTTCAACCAGTCCAGTACCTCTGTCCACACATCCGAGTGTTTTCTGTTGATGCCGACACCCAAAGATGCCATTGCGGCATCGGAAACATCTCTCCCGAATCCGGCCAGGTGTTTGTTATTATCTAAAAAATTGATAGGTGGAAAATTATTGGTGGAGCCAATGTTAAGATTAAAATTGCAACGGTTCAGGTCTATACAGGTTTCGGGCGTGTCCGCTTGCACGGTTTGGCTACACAGAGTGTATCCAAAGCAGGCCAGTCCCAGTAAGGTGCCTATGGACGTCGGTTGCATAATCCCTTCAATTGAAGTTTTATACCAAATTGGTCAAAGGTACCGAATTATGTGTAAATTGGGAACCGCATTTGCCCGGAAACCGATTGTTTTTTACAGTTTAGGCAAAATTGGGTTTTTTGCCTAATCACTGTCATCTTGTGTTTCATAAATCTGCGATTGGTAAGTAATTCTGAAATCATTCAGCATTTGACTTAATACGGTGTGGTCTATCCCGGAGTGGTCCAATGCCATGCGGGCCAATTCCAGGCTGGCTTCAATGTTTTCCGAAACTATTCCGGAGGCGCCCAAAGCGTGTAGTTGGCGGCATTGTTCCAGGCTGTGTCCACGAGCATAAATGAGTACATCCGGGTAGGTTTTTCGTAGAGCGGCCACCACTTCAAGGGTCGCAACCGGATCATTTAAGGTGACAATAATCAATTTGGCTTGAGCCGCTCCCACCGCCTTGAGTAACTCCGGTTGAACCACGTTGCCGAAAAATACCGGATGTCCTGCCGCGCGGGCTGTCGCCACCAGTGCGGCATCAGAGTCCAGGGCTACAAAAGGTTGTTCGGCAATTTTTAGAATCTCACCGATTCGGTGCCCAACACGGCCATAACCGGCTAATACCATTGGTGTATCCAGTGTGGGTTCGGGTTGTAGAGGACTGCCCTGGTTTTTAACTAGGCGTAAAGCCATATTGGCCAGTGCCGGCGTGATCAACATGCTACTTAAAACCAGCAACAACAAATATTGATATTGGATCTGATCCAGAATGTTGGCTTGAAACGCCAGCGAAAAAACCACTAAAGCGAATTCCCCGCTTTGGGCGAGAATGAGAGAAACGGCCCAACCGGTTCGCCCTTTTTGGCCAAATAAGTAACATAAGGGAAACAATATCAGGATTTTAAGCGCGACTAACCCTGCCAGCATGGCCAAAGCGTTGAGAGGATGGTTGAATAACAATTGCAGATTAAAGGACATGCCCATGGACATAAAAAAAAGTCCCAGCAGCAAACCGCGAAAGGGTTGTATTTCTGCTTTTACTTGGTGACGGTAAAAGGAATCGGAAATGAGCAAACCGGCCAGGAATGCACCCATCGCCATGGACAAACCGGCTCTTTCGGTGAGTAAGGCAATGCCCAGAACAATTAATACTGCAGAGGCGGTGAACACTTCGGGATTTCCCGACAAGGCTACCCGGTGCAGCACCGGGTGCAGTAAATAGCGACCGCTGATGATGACTAGCAAAACTATCACTATGGATTCCAATATGGCCAGACCGATCTCAGCACCCATATTGATTTGAGGCGCCGCTACCAGGGGGATAAGTACCAGCAGTGGTACAACCGCCAGATCCTGCAGTAATAGAATCGCCAGGGAAGTGCGACCGTAGGTGCTGGGTAGAGTTTTCTGTGCAGTCAGTATTTGCAATACAAAGGCAGTGGAGGACAGGGCCAGTGCCGGTCCCACCAACACGGCAGCGCCCAATGGCAGTTCAAACAGCAGGTAGGCCAAGCCCCCCAAAACGGATCCGGTGATCAGTACTTGCAGGGATCCCAGTCCGAACACCATAGTTCGCATTTGCCATAATAGGGAGGGTTTTAACTCGATACCGATAACAAATAATAACAATACCACGCCAATCTCGGCTAAATGTCCAATCTCGTTGATGTTGCTAATGAGCCCTAAACCGGATGGCCCCACAGCAATTCCAGCCAATAAAAACCCGGGCACGGCACCCAGACGGGCCGTTTGTGAGGCTGGAACCGCTATGACAGCAGCGATGAGGAGAATAATTATGTCAACTAAATAAGTAGACATCCAAGTCTCTTGTTATGGATTTTCTTAAAGTCTAGCAAAGATTCGCGTTCTAAACGTGTCGTCGTTTCTGATTTACTCTCCGGGAGGAAGACGTTTACCCTTTTTAGGCTGGGTACGTCCCCGGATTATCAGATCACGGCGTTATCTTAGATTCCCTAAGACACGCCTTAATGTGGTTTCATCTAAATAAGCCTGTGTGGAATCGGGTGCGTATGGGATCCGGCCCAGCAAGGGGCAGTCCAGGTGTTGGCACAGATACTCAATGTTTTCTGCGCTATAGTCGGTGTCGTTTTGGGGGTGGTTGGCGATCCAGGCGGCACAGGACAGATGGTCCGCGCGAATGGCACGTGCTGTGAGTAAACTATGGTTCAAACAACCGAGGCGAATTCCACTGACCATCACCACCGGTAAATTGAGTGCTTGTGCCAAATCTGCGGTGGTATGAGTCGGACTGATGGGTACAGACCAACCACCTACCCCTTCGACGATAACCACATCCGCTTCTGTGGCGATATGTTGAAACCGCTCCAGGATCACAGGTATCTGAATTTCCTTGGCGGCTTTTTGTGCAGCGATGTGGGGAGCAATAGGTTCGAGATAAGCATAGGGGTTGACGGTTTCATAGGGGATATCCACGTTCGCGCAGGTCATCAAAGCTACCGCATCCTCATTACGCAACCCTTTTGCGGTGGTTTCGCAGCCTGAAGCGATGGGTTTCATGGCAGCCACCCGGTATCCCATTTGAATTAATTGGCCTATGATCAGTTGAGACGCGGTGGTTTTGCCAATTCCTGTATCCGTTCCTGTGATAAATAATCCCCGGCTCATACGCGCGCCACCTAACATTGGTTCAACTTACAACATATCATATCAAATCCACCTTGATGGCCGGATTGTTCCGTGCATTATCCCCGGGAGCCACCCAGGCATTGCCGTAGATTACCTCATAGCTTGCGGGCAATACTCCATTACAGCGATACTTCTCGTAGTGTTGCAGCATGGTTTGAAAGCCACGCTTACCTTGCAACGCGGTATTGCGATCCGGTGCAGCATTGCGGGCACCAATGGTTTTAAGATCCCGCATCAGCGTGAGTGCGTCGTGATAGGTCATGGTAAGGCATTCCATATCCATTACAGGGTCGGCAAAGCCGCAACGCAGCAGGGCGTCTCCAATGTCGTGCATATCGATAAATGGATGTACATGGGTGCGGACATCGGCCTGACGCCAGCTGTCGCGCAACTCTTTCAAAGTGTCCGGCCCCAAAGTGGAAAACAGCAAAGTACCGCCGGGACGCAAGATACGTTTGAATTCGGCAAAGGTTTTATCCAGATCGCCGCACCATTGAATGGCCAAGTTAGAGAAAACCAGATCAACACTGTTCGAGGCCAGGGGCAAGGATTCGGCGTCACCGCAAATATAAAACTGGTGCCCCAGACGATGTTTTTGCAGCCAGCCCGTTTTTGCTCGACCTACCAGCAGCATGGAATGAGCAATGTCCAGGTGGATACTTCTGGACTTTTTAAAGTGCCGGCACAATTTCAAGGTAGTCTCACTGGTGCCGGAACCCACATCTACAAAGGTTTGGGGTTGGATGCGCATATACTGCAGTCTTTCCAACAGACGCTGCCCCACTTCGTGTTGCAGCAGAGCGGTGGCATCATAACGAGGGGCCGATTGGTCAAAGGAACGGCGAAAAACCTGTTTAATCAATTTGGGTAAGGCTTTATTCATAAATAAATGCTTCAATTTGTTCAGCAAACTCATCCAGGTGAGATAAAAATGGTCCATGACTGGTGCCTTTGACGCAATGCAATCGCGCATTGGGGATTAACTCCTGCATGGCCTGCGATGCGGCTAAGGGGGCCAAACGGTCTCTTTCTCCGGCAATAATCAGCGTGGGACAGTGGATCTGGGTTAAGTGAGCACGCAGGTTTTCAGTTTGTAGTAAATACAGACCTTGCTCCAGTGCGTGGTGGCAAGGCTCCCCATCTCTGAACACCCTCTGTCTCAAGGTACGGATTTCGTCTCGTGCACTTTCGCTGCCAATGGCTTGCACTGCCAGAAACTGCAGTACCGTATCTCGATATGCCAGTTTTAAGTCGGTACCGAATTTATCCAGGGTTTGCTTTTCCATGGCATGGGGCCAATCCGGTCCGCTAAAAAACTGGGGTGAAGTGGCGGTGAGTATGAGCTTTTTGATTTTTTCCGGGTATTGTAGTGCCAATTGCATAGCTACCATGCCGCCCAGCGACCAACCGAGAACGTTACAGGAAGGTTCCAGTAAGGGCGCCAGAGATGTCGCCAGGTTTTCCAGCGTATAGCGTTGTTGTAGGGTGTTGGGACTGCGGCCATAACCGGGCAAGTCCACCCAGGTGACCGTGCAGTGGGCTTGGAGTTTCTCCTGCACATTTTCCCATATGTTGCCACCAATACCCCAACCATGCAGTAACAGCAATGGTGCTCCGGAGCCGCGACTGTCGCTGTACAGGCTCATGGCTTGCTGAGTCCGCTCATGGCTGTTTCCAGTGCTGCCAGCAGTTGCTCCACATGCTGTTCTTCATGGGCGGCGCTAAAGGTAATGCGTAAGCGGGCACTGCCTTTGGGTACGGTAGGAGGCCGTATGGCACTGATCCAGATGTTTTGTTGCATCAATGCCTCGCTGAGCTGCATGGCTCTGGCGTTGTCACCGACGATCAGTGCCTGAATAGGGGTGTGTGAATCGGTTAACTCAAACCCCAATTGTTGTGCCCCGCTTCGAAAACGTAGCACCAGGGATTGCAGTTTTTCCCGGCGCCAATCGTCACTGATCGAAAGTCTGAGTGCCGCTCGGGTGGCTTCGGCAACTGCTGCGGGCATGGCTGTGGTGTAGGTGTAACTGCGGCTGGTTTGAATCAAAGTTTCGATTAATTCTTCACTACCGGCAATAAAAGCACCAAAACTGCCCAGGCTCTTGCCCAGGGTTCCCATGAATATGGGAATTTGTGCTTCGGAATAGCCATCGCAGCTGCCCTTGCCGTGTGTGCCGCATACCCCCAGGCCATGGGCATCATCCACCATAAGCCAGGCCTGGTGTTGTTGTGCCAACTGCACCAATTGCGGTAGCGGTGCTGTGTGTCCATCCATGCTGAACACCCCGTCAGTGGCAATAAGCTTGTCGCCGGTGGAACTTGTTTTCAACAACAGCCGCTCTAAGGCTTGCGTATCGCGATGGGGGTAACGCTGCAGTTTCGCATCACTTAAACGTCCGGCATCGATTAACGAGGCGTGATTGAGCTTGTCTTGGAATACAACATCCTCTTTATCGGTTAAAGCACAAATGGCTCCTAAATTGGCCATGTATCCGGTAGAAAACAATAAGGCACGGGATCGACCTGTGAACTGGGCCAGTTCCAGCTCCAGTTGGTGGTGGGCCCGGGTGTGGCCGCAAATTAAATGAGAGGCACCGCTGCCGCTGCCGTAAATATCGGCTCCCCGTTGCAGTGCTTTCACTACCTCGGGGTGGTTAGCCAGGCCCAGGTAGTCATTGCTGCAAAAATTAAGGGTTCGGCCCTGCTCCAGCTCCAGCCAGGGTCCTTGGGGTCCCAGTACCAAACGGCGCTGCCGATACAGGTGTTGTTCCCGGCGTTGTTGCAGTTGTTTTTGTAACCGCAATTGTAACTTTCGCTGTAGTTTTTGTTGCAACAACGCCGATGTTTGAGTGGATGCGGGCAATGACTACAGCGTCTTTTGTTGGTCACGTCGCTGTTGGGTATCGCCTCTGGGGCGTAAATTTTGATCCCGTAACATTTGCAAATCGTCTTCCACCTGCCTGCCTTTGGTGGTGAGGTAGTCTCCGATCATGACACCGGATGCGCCGGCCATGAAAATCATGGCTTGCAAATCTCCCAGAAACTGGCGACCGCCGGCGATACGAATTTCGGCTTTGGGCAGCATATAGCGATAAACTGCGATGCATTTGAGAATTTCCATGGGTTCCATGGGTTGCTGTGTCGCCATGGGAGTGCCTGCTTGCGGATTGAGAAAATTCAGCGGCACGGATTCTACTCCTAACTGGCGCAAGGTATGGGCTAATTCAATGCGTTGTTCCAGGCTTTCACCCATACCTAAAATGCCACCGGCACAAACCCGAAGCCCCGCATCACGGGCATGTTGGATGGTGTCAATGTTTTCCTGATAAGTGTGGGTGGTGCACACATTATCAAAGTAACTCTCGGCACATTCCAGATTGTGGTGATAATTTTCCAAGCCTGCATCTTTTAAGAACTGGGCACTTTCCCGGTCCAGTACACCCAGGCTGGCACAACGGCCGATGTCGCTGTCCTGCTCCAAGGTTTGGAAGTATCGACTTAACTGATTTTTTTCCTTCTGCGAGCGTACGCCCCAGCCTTTGGAGACCACACCAAAGTCACTGGCTCCCCATTGGCGCGCCTGCTTGGCTTGAGCGCTTAGGGTATGGGTGTCTATATAGTTGTATACTGGTGCACTGGTTTGATAATGACCGCTTTGAGAGCAAAAAGAGCAGTTTTCGGAGCAGTTACCGGAACGTACGTTAGAAATGGCACAGACTTCCACTTCATTGCCGCGGAAGGTTTTGCGTAAACGATCGGCACCGGCCATGAGCCAGGGCAGATAATCGCTATCCAGGCCGATCATCCAGTGGGCTTCTTCCAGTGTCATTTCGCCACCGTCCAAAATGCGATGTGTGATAGCATCAATGCGGTCGAATTGAGTTTGGTCCATGACTTTGGCTCCGATGATGAATAAGAGCATGAATCTTAGCCGGAAAACCGCGACTGTCAATGTTTAGTCGGGATTTTATGAACAACTGGATAATAACTGACCATATATTGCGCGGAACGTGTTTGTTGTGTGAGGCACCGGGTTTGCCAGGCCGGGATTTGTGTGCGCCTTGCTACGCGGAGTTGCCCATTTCTGCGCATCGTTGTCCCGTATGTGCCTTGCCCTTACCAGGCCTCTCCAATACCTTATGTGGCCATTGTATTAAGACAAAACCGGCATTTGATCAATGTGTTACGGTGTTTGACTATGGTCATCCGCTGGATTTTCTGATTCGGCGCTTTAAATATCACCAGAACCTGGCCTGCGGTCGCTTATTGGCACAATTGTTTCTGGCGGCCGTCCACCGTAAAAACTCACAGTTTCTTTGCCCACCGCCACAGCTCATTGTACCGGTTCCCTTACATCCGCAACGGTTGCGACAACGGGGCTTCAATCAAGCTTTGGAACTTGGGCGCGTGCTGTCCCGGTCTTTGGGTATTCCGTTGCAGCAACACATCGTTGAGCGAGTCTTGCACACCGAGCCACAATCTTCCATGTCAGCAATAAAAAGAAAAACCAATTTAAAACAAGCATTTAGAGTTAGATCAACATTATTGCAGCAGTTGCCTAAGCAACACATTGCCATAGTGGATGATGTGCTCACCACTGGCTCTACCGCCAATGCGCTGGCTCATTCTTTGAAAAATCATGGGGTTACACAGGTCAGTGTTTGGGTGCTGGCGCGCGCACCGTAAGTCCGGAAAGTCAAGATTTTGTCCCTTTTGGGCCGATTTTTATTTCAAGCCTCCAAAATTTAGGATTAAAGGCCCGTTTCTCAGGATGAGTGGGGCCCTTCCTTGTTTATATTTGTTCGTTACAAGTGGTAGTATCTTTATACGGTTTAAAGATATTTTGTTGTAGGTGGTGGTTTATGAAGTTTTCCAAGCAGTCTTCCGGTTTTACCTTGATCGAACTCCTCGTTGCCTTGGCCATTGTGGCCATTGTGGCCAGCCAAGCGGTTCCCAATTTTCGAGTGATGATACAAAACAATAAGTTAATCGCTCAAAAGAACGAATTTATAACCACAATCAACCTGGCTCGAAGCGAAGCGGTGAAGCGCGGTAACCGCATTACCGTCTGTGCCAGTTCAAATCAAAGCAGTTGCAATAGCACCGATTGGTCCCAAGGTTGGATTGTATTTTCCGATATAGATGCCGATACCGTATTGGATAGCGGAACAGGAGCTTGTCTGGACACGGAAGACTGTTTGTTGCGTGTGGGCAGCGGTACGGCTGACATTAAATTATTATCCAGCGGTTTTGCACACAACGGCTACATCCAGTATTTGTCCAGAGGGACTGTTGATTCTGCCGGTACTTTTACGTTCTGCGACTCTCGCGGTAACAGCAGTGCCAGGGCTACCAACATCAACAGTATGGGTCGAATTATCAGCGCCCAGGATGCCAATGATGACGGTATCGTGGATGATCTTGCCGGGAACAATGTGGTGTGTACACTGTAAAATCAAACAAAATCAGATCGGATAGAGTGATGGGATTCCGTCCAACTTCCAACATGGCCCAGGCAAAGGGTGCAACCATGGTAGAGGTTCTGGTATCCCTGCTAATCCTTTCTTTAGGGCTCTTGGGGGTCGCGGGCTTACAAACCACCGGCCTGCGCAGTAACCAGAGTGCCTATTTGCGCTCTCAGGCTACCCACATTGCTTCGGATATGGCCGATCGAATGCGGGCTAATTTGCCCGCGGTAGATGCGGGTAATTACGACAATGTTAATTCCAACTCTGTCCCAGCCGATCCCGGATGTATTAAGTCAGCTACCGGTTGCACATCTACTCAACTGGCGCAGCATGATATTCGGGAGTGGTCTTTAACCAGTAAAAATGCCTTGCCTCTGTTCGTGGGTACAGTCAGTAAGGACGGGATGAGCACGGCAGAAGCCAGTGATGACGTTTATGTCATTACCGTGCGTTGGAACGATGTGGCGGATAAAAATTTACCCACTAAAAGTCTGATCATTCGCGTGCGAATGTAGGGTAACGAGGGGCATATGATGCAATCATTCCGACAACAGGGCTTGACTTTGGTAGAGCTAATGGTGGCTGCAACCCTTGGTTTGGTCATCATGGCCGGGGTTATTCAGCTTTTCATCAGCAGTAAAGAAACCTACCGTATCAACAGTTTTATTTCCCAGATTCAGGAAAGCGGCCGTTTTGCCATTGAGGCCGTGGCTCACGATCTGCGTATGGCCGGGTATCAGGGTTGTGCTGATCCCAAGGCGGTACCTCCGGTTAATTTAGTACTGAATTCGGCACCGGTTACCCATTTTAAGGAGACTTCCATTATTGGGGGTGAGGGCGGTGCCTCTTCCGATGAGCTACTGATTCGTTATGCGTCGCCGCAGTTTACCCCGTTAATGGAGCCTTCCGATCCGGTTAATGCCACATTGGCGATTGAACAAAACACGCAAAACTTCACTAATGGGGATGTGATCATGGTGGCCGATTGCGCTTCAGCGCATTTAGTTCGTCTGACTAATGTGGCCCTGTCAACAACAACCAACGCCAGCGGAGTTGTCACCACCAAATACATTCTCAGCTATGCCGATACCGAAAACGACTTAACAAAACTGTTGAAAACTTATGCCAAAGATACTACCCGGTTGATGCATTTGAGCTCTGTTCGTTATCGCATTTTAGATACCGGCCGTACCAATTCTGCCGGTATGGCTATTAAAGCCTTGTATCGCAAAGACTTGAAAGACGCACAACCCGTGGAACTGGTGGAAGGCGTGGAAAACATGCAGCTTCTGTTTGGAGAACGCCTGGCAGACGGAAACTTGCGTTATGCCGCAGCTAACGACGCCACGCTCGACATGGCACGGGTCAGCAGTGTGCGATTGGGCATGTTGTTGGAAACCACAGAGTTGACGGGGAACCGCTTGGATAAACAGAGTTATGTTCTTGCAGGTACCAGGGTAGGTCCCAATGACGGATCCACGTTAGGGGTGACGCATGAGGCGGATCGTCGCTACCGGCGCGCTTTTAATATCACTGTATTTTTGAGAAACCGTGAATAGTCCCGGTAATTGGTGCAAAGCGATGAATCACAATTCACATTTTCCATACTTTCCACGACAACAAGGCGCTGTACTCATGGTGAGCCTGGTCATGTTGCTGTTAATGACCATTTTGGGTTTAACCGCTATGAGCAGTGCCACCATGGAACAAAAAATGGCGGCAAATTCGCAGGATATCAACACCACCTTACAAGCTTCTGAAAGTGCCACTCGTGCGGTACTCACGGATTTAAATGTACTGGGTTCCGCCATTAACAGTAATGCCCCCGTGTCTGCGGACGTCCGGTTAGATAGTGGCTTCAATTTGGCGAATCAACCGGTTAAAAGCCAGGCTGCGGTGACGTATTTGGGAGAAAGCCCCGTTGACGGATTTTCGTTAGGTGTGTCCAACAAAGCCTTTGCGGCACACCATTTTCAAATCGCTGGCAAAGGTACGATGTCAGGCAATGTAACGACCGAAACTGTACAGGGAATATACCGTGTTGGTGCCAGCAACCTGAAATAAAAGTTGTGGAGTAATTGTTATGAAACTGGGTAAGACGCTTAAGTTTATTTTAGCCCTGAACGCACTCCTTCTTGCGGGGTTTACGCGTATGGCACCGAAAAAAAGTGCTGTTGCCGCCTTTTGCGTTATGCTGTTCTGCGGCTTTCCGGTTTTGGCGGATGATATCGAAGTGTTTTTCGGCAGCGGTACCAGCGCCGGTGTGACCACCAATCCTGCCGCTCCGAATGTATTGTTTATTTTGGATACTTCGGGTTCTATGCGCACTGAGGTAGGTACCAGCAATCTGACCCGTATGCAGCATATGAAAGCCGCATTACATCAAATTCTGGATACCGCTACCGGTATCAACGTGGGCTTAATGCGATTTAACGATCCCGGCGGTCCCATTTTGTTTCCGACTGCCTATATTGATTCGGATATTACTGCTGTGACCTCCGGTACTGTACCCATGGTGGAATCACGTATCTCATCCGGTACCGATGATGCCGAAGAAACCGGGGGCGTAGTGGACCTGGCCAGTGCCCGCCTGGATGTGGTGTATTATGGCGGATCAGTAGGTACCTATATGCGCCGTGTGGATTTCGATACAGATGATGCTGAAGAGACTGCCGGTGGTGTATTGTCGCGTCGCAGCAACAGCATCAATATTATACCCGGTCAGATTAACGGGTTTCGATTTCGCAATACAGGTATCCCAAAAGGTGCGACCATTCAGGCGGCAGCCATGCAATTGTATGCCAATGCCGATTCAGCCGATGCTATGGTTTTGCAGTTTCAAGGCGAGCTGAGCAACGATGCGCTGCAATTTAATAGTGCTAACAAAATTTCCCCGCGAACCCGCACCAGTGCAATCAGTTCCTGGGTGCCGGATGCCTGGACGGCGGGCTTACCCTATATTACGCCCGATATTGCTCCTTTGATTCAGGAAATTGTCAACCAGCCCGGTTGGCTGGAAGATGATCTGGTTATTATCCAAACTGCGAGTTCAGCGGGCGCCGCCACCCCAGGTTCACGAGAGGTCGTTCCCTTTGATAGAAACCCAGCTCAGGCGGCCGGCTTGCAGGTGGTGTGGACCCTGGGTTCGCCGGCAACGCAAACCATGGGCTTGCGGTTCCAAAACATTGGTATTCCCCAGGGTGCGACGATTACCAGTGCCGTAGTGGAATTTACCGTGGCGCAAAGTAACACCACGCCTTACACCAGTGATTTGACCATTGCGGGATTCAACACCGGCGATGCCCCTACGTTTTCTGCGGCAGCAAACGACATCACCGCCAGAACCTTGACGACCAACACCGTAGCGTGGCAACCGGGAACATGGACCAATCCCGATGTAGTTCAAACCCCGGATTTGAAAACCGTGGTTCAGGAAATCGTGAATCGCAGCGACTGGTGTGGTAACAACTCCATGGGCTTTAGTATTGCAGGGACCGACACGGTAAACCGCATTGCCCACAGTTACGATGGGAACCCCCAGTTTGCCCCGGTGCTGAAGGTGACTTATACCGAACCGGCCAGTGGCGGTTGTTTTAATCAAACATTGGTGTACCGGGTCAATGGCTCGGAAAATGACGCCGAACAATTGAGTAATACTTCGGTGGATTTGACGGGGAATGTTATCAATCTTTCCACCAGCCAAACCAACGGTTTGCGTTTTAGCAATATTCTGATCAACCAAGGTACGACTATATTAGAGGCTGATTTAACCTTTGTAGCCAGTGCCGACGACACGGTTGCATCCAATGTCTTTATTCAAGGTGAGGCGGCGGATAATTCCCTGGCCTTTGTCAGTAACAACAACAATATTACTGACCGTGCCCTCACTACGGCCTCAGTGAATTGGGTGCCGGGTAATTGGATCGCCGGTGAAAGTTACACCTCAGTGGACATCAAGTCTGTTGTGCAAGAGATTGTGAACCGTACCGGTTGGGCTCCGGGTAACAATTTAACCTTGATCCAAACCGCCGATAACGGCAGTCGTCGAGCACGATCCTTTAATAACCAACCGGCGGATGCAGCCCTGCTGCGTATTAAAGTGCAAAACAGCGGTGTGGCCGCAGCTCCGCCAAAATTGGTACGTACTCGCCTGAAGGAATTGGTGGACGACTTTACACCTTCCGGATACACGCCCATTGTGGATACTCTGTATGAGGCGGCGTCCTACTATGGTGGTGCGTCGGTGTTATACGGTAAGAACCGCGGTGCACAAACCACTTTTGGTCGCCTCAGTCATGTGGATTCTTATACCGGTGGAAATGTACAACGTTCAGCAGGCTGTACCGATACGACGTTGAACTCCACGGCTTGCGCTGATGAACGAATCACCGGCAACCCCGTATATACCACACCCATATTGGATTCCTGCCAAACCAGCCACATTGTTTTGTTAACCGATGGTGAGGCCAATCATAACAATTCGATCTCGCTAATTAAATCCCGAACCGGTAGAACCGGTTGTAGCCCCAATACGGGCGGGGAGGCCTGTGGTCGTGAACTGGTGAGCTGGTTGGCCAGCACAGACCAGAATACCACGCTGGCTTCCGACCAGAATGTGAAAACCTATACCATTGGTTTCAATCTGGATGAAGGTGGTCAGGCTAATGCGATTACTTTCTTACAAGATCTGGCTGCCAGAGGTGGCGGTAATTACTACTCTGCCAGTACCTCGGATCAGTTGGTTTCCGCTTTTCAAAAGATTATTCGTTCTATTTTGAACACCGATACCACTTTCGTATCCCCGGGTGCTACGGTGAATCAGTTCAACCGCCTGACCCACTTAAACGATATTTATTTTTCCGTGTTTAAACCGGCTGCCCGACCCACGTGGCCCGGCAACTTGAAACGCTACGAGCTGCAAGGGAATCCGGCTGTGGTGGTGGATTCGCAAAATGCTCCGGCAGTGGATCCGGCTACGGGATTCTTTGCGGCCACATCGCAGAGTTTCTGGACCGATACTAACGTCGTGGATGGCAATAAAGTGGAGCTGGGTGGTGCCGCCGGACGTATCAGTCTGACGGGCCGCAAAGTGTACACGTATACAGGGACAAGCCAGGATTTGAGTCACAACACCAACAACCTGCATGAAACCAATGCCGATCTTACCAATACCCTGTTAGGAATCGGTACAGCCACAGCGGCGTATCGTGAAGGACTGTTGCAATGGGCTCGTGGTGTGGATGTTAACGATGAGGATGAAGATGGCTTGACCACAGACGTTCGTGCTCATATGGGCGCCCCCTTGCATTCTCAGGCGGTGGTCATCACCTATGGTGGGACGGCCACCAGCCAGGATAACACGGTTTACCTGGGTACCAATGAAGGTTACTTACACGCTATCGACAGTGATACGGGGGACGAGGTTTTTGCGTTCGTACCACAGGAGCTGTTGCCCAATTTGGATAAGTTTTATGCCAATACTGTGGGTTCGGCGCTGCCTTATGGTTTGGATGGCGCTATCAGCTTTAAAAAAGTGGACGTGAATCGCGACAATACCATCGATCCTGCCGCCGGCGATTCCGTTTATATCTACGCGGGAATGCGCCGCGGCGGACGCAATTATTACGCCCTGGATGTATCCAACCGCGCCGCACCGCAGTTGAAGTGGACCCTGAGCGGGGGCAGTGGCGATTTTACAGAGCTGGGCCAAACCTGGTCCACGCCCATACTGGCGACGGTTCGAGTCGGTGGCGCGAACAAAGAAGTACTGATTTTTGCCGGGGGTTACGATCCTGCCCAGGACGATAAGGTGACTCGTTCCGCAGATACTCAAGGGCGCGCCATTTTTATGGTGGATGCAGAAACAGGCGCATTGGTGTGGTCCGGCGGTCATGCTGCGGGTACATTCTCCCAGACTTTTACGGATATGAACTACAGCATCCCCTCGGATATTACTGTGATTGATATGAACATGGACGGCTTGGTTGATCAAATGTATGTGGGGGACATGGGCGGCCAGTTGTGGCGTTTTGACATCAACAACGGTGCGGCGGTAGATGCGCTGGTATCCGGTGGCGTGATTGCCGATTTTGCCCTGAACAATACCAGTCCAGCTGTAAACGATGCGGCCAACAACCGCCGCTTCTATTACGCGCCGGATGTGGCCAAAATTACCAGCGGTGCCAACACCTTCCTGT
Source organism: Gammaproteobacteria bacterium (assembly GCA_029882975.1). Taxonomy (NCBI): domain Bacteria; kingdom Pseudomonadati; phylum Pseudomonadota; class Gammaproteobacteria; species Gammaproteobacteria bacterium. The sequence goes on along the minus strand of JAOUJW010000008.1, from coordinate 41,546 downwards.
CGATTTCCATCGGTTCGGGTTACCGCGCCCATCCGCTGAACACCACGGTCCAGGATCGTTTCTATATGCTGCGTTCCACCGATATCTATCAAAAGCCGGCGACCTACACTAAAGTCACCGATGCGGATATGTATAATGCCACTCAAAATCTTATCGGTGAAAGCACCGGCACCGCATTGACCACCGAAGTGGCAGCCCTGGGTGCCGCAAAAGGCTGGTATATCGATATGGAAAACAGCGGTGAGAAAGTATTGGCGCAGAGTGTTACGGTGAATAATCAGGTCTTGTTCACCACTTTTGAGCCCTCCGTGAACACCTCTGCTTGTAGCACCGGAAACGGTACCGGTCGACTTTATGTGGTCAATGTGGTGGATGCTACGCCGACCATTAATACCACCGGTGATGCTACCCTGGTGAAAGCGGATCGGGTGACCGGGCTGGCCAGAAACGGTATTCCGCCTTCGCCATCAGTGCTGTTCCCCAGCGATGGCTATACCTCCAACCCGGTATTGTGTATAGGTGCGGAGTGTAATACCAATTTGGATTTTGGTGCCATTCTTAAGAAAACCTTCTGGCGAGAAGATACGCGGAATTAATGCGATAACGCCCCGCATTCCGTTTGGAGTGTGGGGTGTTCTAATTAAGATCTAAAAGCCTACTTTCATACCGAACATCAGCGATTCATCAACGCTTTGGGAACCTTGGTCAAAATCCGCGTGGATATGATGATAACCCAGGTAGATATCTGCGGTGGGTAATAACTCATAATTGGCATAAATACCAAACTCATAAACGTCCTTGGCATCACCAAAGGAAACGATACCGGGTGCGTAAAACACTTTTGCGGAAACAAAGTAACGGGGTAAATTCCGCATTTTGTAGCGCATTTGTCCGCCCAGAGCAATGGAGAATGCGGTGCCCAGGTTGCTGTCGATGTAATAGGCTTTCGGGCCCACCCCCAGCTCCAGCCCCGGAGTTTTGCTGCCGGCCACATCGATCACCAGTAATGCGGTATCCAGCACATATCGTTCCTCATCGTGGTATAAGAATCCCAGTGCTATTTCCGAGCGACCTAACGTGGTTCCACCCACCGGCATCTGGGTTTTGAATTGGGCGCTTTCATCGCTCAAAGCAATATCAAACGATGCGGCGTATAGATCAGAGGTAAAAAACAAGCTGATAATGATGAGCAGGCGTTTCAACATCATGGACTCCCGACATGAGGTGCTCTGGAAAACGGACATTCTTACCGGTATGGAAAGAAGTTTCAAGGATTACCGCGGGTTCGATACTTCCGGTGGCAATGAATTCGTAACACAAAAGCCCGGTAGAACCGGGCTTTTGTGTTACGAATATAGAAAGAATTTGTAGAAAGTAGCTAAAAACGCAGCTATTTAATTTTAGCTTCTTTGTACATTACGTGTTTGCGCACCACAGGATCAAACTTTTTCATTTCCATTTTTTCAGGCATGGTACGTTTGTTCTTGGTGGTGGTGTAAAAGTGACCGGTACCGGCACTGGAAACCAATTTGATTTTGTCTCTCATTGTTCGTCCTCCGGTTACACTTTTTCGCCACGGGCGCGCATATCTTGCAGCACCGAGTCGATACCCAATTTATCAATAATGCGCATGCCCTTGGTAGAAACGCGAAGCCTTACCCAGCGGTTTTCTTTTTCAACCCAAAAACGATGCTGATGCAAGTTGGGCAAAAACCGGCGCTTGGTTTTATTGTTCGCGTGGGACACATTATTGCCGGTTGCCGGTCGTTTCCCCGTAACCTGACACACTCTAGCCATGATTCTTCTCCAAATCCAAAACAGTTAACTTGTACGCGTTGACGCGGAACTGCGCTTTATACCAAAAACTCACCCCCATGTCCAATTCGGCATCCAAATTTGAGGCCATTGTTAATGCTGTCCCGGGGTCGCTCTGGGTGGGCAAGGCAAGCTATAATCTTGATTTTTCGATAAACAGATAAGGAGTGCCCGCAAATGCGACCCAGTGGCCGTAGTCCCGACCAGCTCAGGCAGATTCGCTTTACCCGTCACTATACCAAGCATGCCGAAGGCTCGGTTTTGGTGGAATTTGGGGACACCAAGGTTATTTGTACCGCCAGTGTGGAAAACCGCACCCCAAGATGGTTGAAAGGTACTGGCAAAGGCTGGGTCACGGCCGAATACGGTATGCTGCCGCGCTCCACAGGTGAGCGTATGGGTCGGGAAGCCTCCAAAGGCAAACAAGGGGGCCGTACCATGGAGATCCAGCGCCTAATCGCCCGATCACTGCGGGCGGTGGTGGATCTGGAGGCTCTGGGAGAGCGGTTGATCACCGTGGATTGCGATGTGATCCAGGCTGACGGTGGTACGCGCACCGCGTCTATAACCGGCGGTTATGTCGCTATGGTGGATGCTATCCGTCACCTGTTACGTCAAGGCGAGCTGGAAAAAGATCCCTTGTACGGCCAGGTGGCTTCCGTGTCCGTGGGTGTGTACCAGGGAGTCCCCGTATTGGATCTGGACTATGCTGAAGACTCCAATGCCGAAACGGACATGAACGTGGTGATGAACGACTCCGGTGCTTTTGTGGAGGTACAGGGAACTGCCGAGGGACACGCCTTTCGTCGCGATGAGCTCAACACCATGCTGGATCTGGCGGCCAAAGGTATAGAACTCCTGGTGGCTGAACAAGCTGCCGTGCTGACCGATTGAGGGGGCTGACAATGAGCTCGGAACCTACATTGGAACCAAAACAAGTGGTTTTAGCCAGCGGCAACCAAGGAAAGCTGCGAGAAATCAATGAGTTATTAAGTGGAGTGCAGATTCATGCGGTAGCTCAGACCCAACTCGGGGTGACGGATGTGGAGGAGACAGGGTTAAGCTTTGTGGAGAATGCCCTGATCAAGGCACGCCATGCCGCCCAGCTCACCGGCTTGCCTGCGATTGCGGATGATTCCGGTATCGAGGTAGATGCTTTAAACGGTGCTCCCGGCATTTACTCCGCCCGTTTCAGCGGGCCTAATGCCAGTGATGCGGACAACCTGAATTTATTGCTGCAGCAACTTAAGGACGTCCCCGATGCGCAACGCAGTGCCCGGTTTCAGTGTTTGATGGTGTTTATGCGCCACGCCAAAGATCCCACGCCATTGATTTGCCAAGGAACCTGGGAAGGACGCATTCTGCATGAGCCTGTGGGAGCCAACGGATTTGGTTACGACCCGGTGTTCTATGTTCCAGGTGAAAATTGCTCCGCCGCCCAATTGTCTTCAGACATTAAAAATCGGCTCAGCCACCGCGGCCAGGCACTGAGTGCCTTGTTGCATGCTTTGGAATTGCGTCGCCGTTGAGACGTTGAAAAAGGCGATAAATCAAAGTAGTAACGCGAAAGATCGGGTAATTCCAGGGATTCTTAGTGGAATAGGCCCATTTGGTATAAAAACAACCCTACACTTACCACCGCCGATGCCAGCATCACGGTGACGATGAAAAGAGCCAGTAGGGGTTTGAGTGGCATGACAGATTCTCTTGCGTTTACAGTCGGGTCATTTTACAAAACTTCACTTTAGGTAGCGACCGTTTTTTTATTAATTTTTAAATCCTTTTTGAATTGGCAGGAACAAGGAGCACCATGCCCACTCAGGAACAGCAAACCGTCACTATTCAGCAAGGCGATAGCCACAGCGAGGCGGTATTGTATTGGCAACAATTTTCCAAACAAGATCGTCTCAAACGCGCTCTTGCCGCTTTGGCTATATGTTGGCTGGCAGCGGGCGTGACGCTGTTTATACCCATTTTGCACTTTATATTGGTACCCAGCCTGCTTCTCACCGGGCCTATACTGTTCTATGTTAAATTCAAACAGGAGGACTTAATGGAAAAGGTGGATGGGGTCTGTACTGACAGCGGGGAAGCGGTCACGATTGAATTGGAGTCCAATGCCAAATTACCCCTATGGACTTATTGCCCTGCGTGTAAAAAATCGATCCAGATTAAAAATCAAGCATCATGAACAAAACGAAACTTTTCAGTATCGCCACGGGTGTGGGTTTACTGGTGCTGTTGGTGCCTGTGATTTTTCTGCTGACATTTGATTTAAACCAATATAAATCCCTAATGATAGCTGTGGTAAAACAGCACACGGGACGGCAACTGCAATTAACAGGACCTATGGAAAAGTCCCTGTTTCCCTGGTTGGGCGTGAAAATTGGGCAGGCCGGTTTGGGCAATGCGCCGGGTTTTGAACAAGAGCAATTCGCCGCAATAGAAGAGGCACAGCTCAAAGTGAAATTTTGGCCCCTGGTTCAGGGCCGACTGGAGGTGGATACCGTATTGCTGAAAGGCTTTGAATTGCATTTGCGTCGCAATGTCCAGGGGGAGACTAATTTTCAAGATTTATTGCGAGCAGATACTTCGGCGGATAACACGGTGCCGGAAACGGAAACTGTGCGGGATCCGGCAACAGTACAGGAATCAGCAGAGACACTGAGTACTTTGCAGAACTTTCTTATTGGCGGCCTCAGCCTGGAGCAGGCCGGCATCAGCTGGCGCGATCACCAAACGGGCAGGCAGATTGAGGTCAGGCAAATAAACCTGCATTTATCCCAATTAGAGCCTAATAAGCCGGTGGCGTTTGATCTGGGTTTGCAAGTACAAGCCAGGCAATACGTTCCTGGAAGGCCAGAAACCAAACCGTTGCAAAGGCTAGGTGCAAGCTTGCACATGGACGGTCGCGTATTGGCCGATTTAGCGACGATGCGGCTCAGTGTGAAAGATCTGAGTCTGGTGATGGGTTTCGACAAAGGCAGTCTACCGCTGGACCTAAATCCAGTTACCTTGAAAACCCAGGCAGAGGTGGATCTGGAAAAGCAGGCCCTGACTCTGGAACCCTTATCCATTAGCACGATGGGTTTGCAATTAACAGGCGGCATCAGAGCCGCAGAAGCGGTTGCCGTGGATTTCACCCTGAGTGTTGTGGATGCAGCCCGGTTGAAAGCCGGCTTGCAGCCGTTGGCAGGGGACAGGGAATTATTGGCAAGTGGTTTGGCGGACCTGCGACTGAAGACCCGGATTCACTTTAATCCAAAGCAAGATGTACTGGACTTTCCCTTGACCGTAGAATTGGAACCGTTGCAATTGCAATCACAATTACAGGTTTCCAGATTACAGACCGCACCAGGTGTGAAGGGTCGCTTGGAAGTTGCAAGTTTCAGTCCCAGAGCACTGTTACGCAAACTGCTGCAAAATCCAGCGGTGGCCTCGGTGCAGGATGAAAAAGCCTTACAAGCCCTGAGCTTGCAGTTGACTTACTCCGGTGGGCTGGATGCGCTGGATGTATCTGCCTTGGAGTTGCAACTGGACGAGACAAGGCTCAAAGCCAAACTCAGTGCTAAGACGCAAGGGCCACAGCTGCAAGCGCAAATAAATATTAATGAACTGAATCTGGATCGCTATCGACCATCACCGGCACCGCAACCCAAAACGGAAGCTGAACCGGCAGCGGTTCCACAGACCGAACCTCAGTTACCCCTGAAGTTAATGCGCGAGCTGAGCCTGGACGTTCAGGCGGAGCTGGGCCATTTGGTGGCCAATGGTATTACCATGCGTAACATTAAAACGGCCATTAAAAGTGATAAAGGGCTTTACCGGCTTAAACCAATGTCTCTGCAGTTGTATCAAGGCCGTATTGAGGCGGCTGCGCAATTGGACGTGCGTGAGAGTACGCCAGTGTGGAGTTTTGAAGAAACGTTAAAACAAGTACACTTCGGTGAATTACTTAAAGATGCCGGCGGCGAGGATCTGTTGTCCGGTGCTGCGGATATTCAATTGAGCTTGAGCGGTCAAGGCGTGTCACCACAAACTAACCGAGACAAACTCAACGGTAAGCTGAACTTCCACCTGCGTAAAGGCGAAGCTAAATATCTTAATTTACTGGATATGTTATCAGGGGACTACGCCAAATATTTAAAAAAAGCGGTACCGGAGAACGAACCGGACAATGTCACCGTGTTTAATGAGCTTAAGGGCAGTATGAGTATAGTCAATGGTGTGGCCACCAATAAGGATTTGTGGCTGAGTTCCTCGCCTATTGAGGTGAACGGGAGAGGGCAAGTGGATTTGGTGCAGGAAAAGATCGACTTTGTTTTGGACACGACTATTGTTAAGCCTACCAAGGGCATGAAAGCGATTAAACTGGATGAATTGCAGGGGGAACCTATTCCGATAAAAATTTACGGTCCTTTATTCGCGCCTGAACACAAAATCGATTTTGGTGCTGTATTGAAGCGCAAAGCCAACCGCGCCGTGGATCGGAAAAAAACCCAACTTAAAGACAAAGCCAAGCGATCCGTAGAGAAGCGCAAGGACAAAGCGCAAGAGCAGGCCAAGGACAAGCTCAAAGAAAAATCTCAGGACGCTCTGGATAAGCTAAAAAATAAATTCAAGTTTTAGGGATAGTTGAACAAACGTATGACACCAAAGCAGTTCAGTAAGCGGGTTTTGCGGTGGTTTGAGCAGTACGGTCGTAAGGATCTGCCCTGGCAGAAGCAACGCACACCCTACCGGGTCTGGGTCTCGGAGATCATGTTGCAACAGACACAGGTGGCCACTGTAATACCTTATTATCAACGTTTTATGCGAAGATTTCCTCGTCTGCGAGATCTGGCTGCGGCACCCCAGGATGAGGTTTTGGCACTATGGTCCGGCTTGGGGTATTACGCACGCGCCCGAAACCTGCATGCAGCCGCCCAGCAGGTGCAGATCCAATACGGTGCACGTTTTCCCCGCACCCTGGAGCAGGTGATGGCTTTACCCGGTATTGGGCGTTCGACGGCAGGGGCGATTTTGTCACTGTCCTGCAATCAGCATCACCCTATATTGGACGGTAATGTCAAACGGGTCCTCTGCCGCTTTTATGCTGTTGCGGGGTGGCCTGGAAATGGTGCGGTCCAACAGGTCCTGTGGCAGCATGCAGAACGATTAACCCCGCAGCAAGGGGTGGCGGATTACAATCAAGCCATGATGGATTTGGGGGCTACGGTATGTACCCGTTCACGCCCTCGTTGTGACGATTGTCCCTTGCAAGCAGGCTGTGTGGCGGTGCAACAGCATCGTCAGTCGGACTATCCACAGAAAAAATCGGCTTCGAAGAAACCCTTAAAACAAGTATTGATGCCCATGATTCTCAATCGCCAAAATCAGGTGCTATTATTCAAACGACCACCCAGTGGTATTTGGGGCGGTTTGCTGAGTTTTCCGGAATTAACTCCCGGCGATGATATTGGCCACTGGTGCCGTGAGCATCTGCAACTCACGGTGTTGCGACAACAAGAATGGCCTGTACGCAGGCACAGCTTTAGCCATTATCACTTGGATATGTTGCCCACCGTGGTTTGGGTGTCGGGGCAAATGTCCACGGTGATGGATTCCAAGCAATGGGTTTGGTATAACAGTACAGGTAAACCTGCCAACGCGGGTATTGCTGCTCCGGTGCAACGACTATTGCAAGAATTGCAAGAATTGCAAGAACTGGGCGTATCGAAACCACTAAGGGTACGGGATGAATTGGGCCAGTGTTAGTAGTTCAGCGAGTAGTTCAGCGAACACAGTAAGCGGAATAACATCAATTAGCGGACGAGGGGAACATATGAGTCGAACAGTTCAATGTGCTAAATTGGGTAAGGAAATGCCAGGTTTGGTTCGGGCGCCTTTCCCCGGTGAGTTGGGACAAAGAATTTTTGATCACGTGTCCCAAGAGGCATGGAATTTATGGATGGCACAGCAAACCATGCTGATCAATGAGCACCGCTTGTCCGTCATAGACCCTCAGGCACGGCAATTTCTTGAAGAAAAAATGATTCAGTTTTTGTTCGAAGGCTCTGATGAAAAACCGGAAGGCTATACCCCACAGGCATAACCGGTTTGTAGCCTCCCGCGTTTAAGCGGGATTGTTCTCGTATTTTTTCAACAAAACCCCTTCAGAGCCGCAACAAGCCGCCGCACATCGTTTAACCTGGTGCAGATTCACGGCATCCTCCGCCAGGAAGGTGTGTACGGGTAAATTGGTTTCGGCACAATCACAACCTTTGTCATCGTAGACAAAGCTGTTTCTCAGCCCCATTCGTTGCGCCTGTCCATGAGCGGCCCATAAGGTCTCGCTTGGGGTGGCATTAATATGCGATAGTTTATAGGCGGGAAAGAAACGGGTGATATGCCAGGGCGCATCGGCTCCGAGGTTTTTCTGTATCCAGGCTGCAATGGCGCCAAGCTCTTCCATGCTATCGTTTTTACCGGGAATCACGTTGGTGCGTACTTCGACATGGATGCCCAATTCCTGTGCTGTCTTAATGCACTCCAAGACCTGATCGACTGCGGCCACCGGACATATCTCTTTGTAGAAGGCATCGTTCAGGCTTTTAATGTCCGAGCACAGCACATCGATATGAGGTGCCATCAGTTCCAAGGCTTCACGCGTAACGAAGCTATTGGAGACATAAACCGTGTACAGCCCGGCTTTCCGCGCCAGGTGCGAAACCTCCAGTACATACTCCAGCCATACCGCCGGTTCCGAATAGGTGAAGGCAATGCCTTGCACCGAATGACGTAATGCGGCGTCTACGATTTGTTGCGGTGTGGCAAAGGCTGCAGTGGATTCGCCTTTGGCCAGGTCGTCCAATGCGGTTACGCCCCAGGAGATATCCAGATTGTGACATCCGCCGCAACGGAAATTACAACCGTAACTGCCGATCGACATAACTTGAGTGCCCGGTTGAAACAAGCGCACAGGCTTGTCCTCTATGGGGCCCACATCAATAGCCGACAAAATACCGTAGGACAAATTATAAAGGGTTCCATGTCGGTTGACGTGAGCCTGACAAAAACCTCGTTGGCCATGAGAGAGTTTGCAGCGCCAAGAGCATAACAAACAACGGCTGCTGCCGTTACTGAGAGGTTCCTGTAAGCGTGTGGGTATTAATTGATATTGCTCGTGGGAGGGCACGTTTCATCCTGTCTATGCAAATGTCGATGTGGAGAGCAAGTATAACCTAAAGACACGTGGAAAGGCAGCCAAGGACGGACTTAGCACCTAAGGGAAAAGGTTACAATTCTGTGGTTTTTTTAACTAAAACCCCAAGTTTCATGTTTTTTTTTCAGCAAAGGCCGATTTGTAGGATGAATACTCTTTGGAATTGTAGAGTCCATGAAAATATTGTGCGTGGAACCCACTGCTCTATACCAGCAATTGTTAGGGCACTTGTTCACAGAGCTCGGCGTGTCGGCGACGTTTATGGACAAAGCTCAGCCGGCACTGGAGCTTTTTGCAAAACAACCGTTTGATTTGTTGTGTACGGCCTACCAATTGCATTGCATGACCGGAGTACAACTAATCGAATCAGCGAGAGAAAACGGATTTAAAGAGGGTCCTGCCGTTTTACTCAGTGCCGATACTTCAGCGGAATTCGTCAGCGAATGTCTGCATCGTGGGGTTACGGAGGTGTTGGGTAAGCAGGATTTTCAAGGGGTGGAACGAACCTTGCGTAACATCATCTCCCGCTATACTCAAAAACGCAGCGGTAAAGTACTGGTGGTTGAAGATGACGCATCGATCGCAGGCTTTATGGTGAAGTTGTTAAGTGATAAAGGCTATGAGGTGCCGCGATGCGAATCCGGAGAGGAAGCGATCGCATTATTGGAATCCAATACTGTTGATCTGGTGATTACGGATATGGTCCTCAGTGGGAAAATTACCGGTATGGGATTGCTTAACTGGGTACGCGCAAATAAAGGGGGTAAAGAATCTTTGCCCGTCTTGGCCGTATCGGCCGGTAGTGACAAATCCAGAAAAGTGGAGATGCTGTATCAGGGCGCCAATGATTATGTAGAGAAACCCTTTGTCCCGGAAGAACTTGTAGCCCGTGTGTCCAACTTGATGAGTACCAAACAGTTGTTCGATCGAGTGCGTTTACAGCAGGAAGAAATGATTGTGATGGCGACCACAGACCAACTTACCGGATTGTCCAATCGTCACAGTATTTTGGATATTGCAGACAAATATTTGTGCGAAGCCGAGCGTAAGTCCTATCCCCTGAGTTTGTTAGTGGTGGATTTGGATCATTTCAAATCCATTAATGATACATATGGGCATAGCGCCGGTGATGCAGTGTTGTCGGAGACAGGTAGAGCGATGCAGGCGTTGTTTCGCGGTGAAGATGTGGTAGCCAGATTTGGCGGCGAGGAATTTGCGATCTTGATGCATAGGTGCAATCTGCAGGATGCCCAATTAAAAGCGCAAACTTTGTGTTCGCACATAGAAGGATTGAAGCCCGGAGGTTTGAGTGTTACGGCCAGCATTGGAGTGGCGGAATTGTCTCTTCTGCGTGAAAAAAGTTTCGACGGTTTATTTCAAGCCGCGGATGAAGCGGTGTATACGGCTAAGCGTGAGGGGCGTAATCGGGTTTGTATCCATGATGGAACCCAAATGGTGGCGGCCTGATATGCCGCACGAAAATTTCACAGAGTTTTCAAAGTCTGGCCTGAATACCAGACGATAAAGCTAGAGAATGAAGTGTCAGCAATTTCAGGAACGTTGAGTGATTATGGGAAAAACGGCATATTTAACATTTGACAATCCAAAGCTCAAGCAAACGGTTGAGCAATGGAAGGTGGAGAGCCCCCATGGGGCTTGTTTCGCCATGGTGGCGGAAGCGGACAAACACAATGTACCTACATTGCAATCACTGTTCAATGACCAGGGATACCCTTTGATCGGTGCGATGTTTCCGGAGTTAATTGTTAACGCCCGGTTCGAGCGCAATGGTGTGATATTGCTGCACCTGGAAAACAAGCCTTACTACAACATAGTTTCAATGTCATCCAATGAGCATATTGACAAGGCGATAAGTGAGTGGAGCAATGCTATATTGCAGAATTTGCCCCCTCGAGGCCAGGAAAACTCTTTGTTCTTGGTGATGGATTCCATGATACCGAATGTGGCGACCATATTGGATCGAATCTACTTGCAACTGAGTAACAAAGTCCAATATTTCGGGGTAAATGCAGGCAGTGAAACTTTTCAACCGGCAAGTTGTATTTTTGATAACCACCAGTGGGTGGGTAACAGTTTTCTATCCGTACTGTTCGATCAACACCCCGGCGGTGTTCTATCCCACAATTACCGCGAGCCGGCGGAACAGATTACAGCCACGTCCACTCAAGGCAACTTAATCAGCAGCATAGAGTGGCGCCCGGCTTTTGAAGTTTACCAGGAATTGGTAAAGAAACAGTATGGCGTTGCAATTACTAAAGATAATTTTTATGAATACGGCGTACACTTCCCCTTTGGCATCAGTCGCATGGATGGTGAACCGTTGGTGCGCATTCCAGTCGCTTTGCAGGAGGACGGATCTCTATATTGTGTGGGAGAAGTTCCGCCCAATACCCTATTGACCCTGTTGGACGCCATTCACCCCGGCTCCTTAGAAACGGTGGACTGTTTGGCCAGGAATATGGACCACTCTGACAACTCCCTGTGTTTTTACTGTGCAGGCAGGCGTATGCATCTGGGTGATATGGCGAACGGTGAACTTTCATCCCTTGGTCAGCGTCTGCAGGGACAAATCGTGGGCGCGCTGTCTTTAGGCGAAATAGGGAGCTCTTCTTCGGGAGGCTACCCTTTGTTTCACAATGCGGCTCTGGTCATGTCGCCTTTACAATAGCGATGGCAGTTTAGCACCTTGGTTGGACTGGCATCAGCGCAAACATGAAAAAGCAAGCGCAGTACTATTCATTATTATACGATCTGGCTCTAGCCACCAGTGGTGAGAATCGGGTTTTGCCTTTGTTGACCAAGGCCGTACAACGGTTCATGTACCACACCGGGTTTCCCTGCGGCATGTTTGTCCAGCGTGTCAATAAAATTTTCGATGACTCAAAGAGCACCCAGTTGTGTTTCATTGAGTTGATGGTATGCAAAAGTGATGAGTTTCCCGGCCAGGGAGACTACGCGGATCTGGAAAATGACTTTTTTAAAGCGGAAATCGGTTTAGTTAATCCCAAAACAATTTTTGGGTTAGAGACGGGGTTTGAGGCGGCATTGCGCATACCCACTAAGGGAGACGGAGTGTTTATTTTGTTAACCAACGCTCCGGTCAACAACATGCCCTATGCGCAACTGTTTCAACCGATAATCGATAATTTCAGCAACAATCTGCGCTTATGTCGTGCCAGTGAGGCGGACACGAAGCAGTTACGCAAAGAGTTACTGAATTCCAAACTCACTGAGGCCAAGTTGCGACTGGCGGACCGGGTCGTTAACTACAGTAACCAGGCGATACTGGTTATAGGGGCAGACAACGAAATTTTACAAGTCAATCCTGCCTTTTCAGAAATTACCGGGTATGAAGCGGAAAGCATGCTGGGAAAGAGTCCGGCATCCCTGCTGTCTCAGTGCCACAACAAAGCCTTTTTTAAGAATATGTTAAGGACCCTGCTAAGAACCGGTTCTTGGCAAGGAGAGCTGTTTTGTTTACATAAACGCGGACGTCTATACGCAACCTGGCAGAATATTAGTGTAGTGAGAAACGAAAAGGGAAAAATCATTCAATGGATTAGTATGTTTAGTGATATCTCGGATCAAAAACGGGCAGAGGACCGGATCAAACGCTTGGCCCATTACGATCAACTTACCGGCTTGCCGAACAGGCTTTTGTTTGTAGATCGACTGGAGCATGCTATTACCCGCGCTAGGCGTTCCGGCAATAAAGTGGGTCTCATGTTCATTGATTTGGACCAATTTAAAAGCGTCAACGACACCCTGGGTCATCAAGCCGGAGACGAACTGCTCAAAATAGCCTCCAAACGTCTGGCGGGTTGTGTTCGAGCGCAGGATACCGTGTCCCGTTTGGGAGGAGATGAATTTACCGTTATATTGGAAGATTTAAACGATGAGCAGGGGGCGATGGTTGTTGCTGACAAAATTATAGCGGTGTTGTCACAGACACTGCGGGTTTTGGATTGCGATGTTAAAGTGGGTGCCAGCATTGGTATAACCTTGTATCCGGATGATGGCATGACGGTTGACGCTATGATCAAAAACTCCGATCTGGCCATGTACCAGGCCAAAGCCAATGGTCGTAGTTGCTATCAATTTTACAGCTTGGATTATACTCGTGCCGCAGAAAAACGCTTTCGTATGGAAACGGAATTACAGCGAGCCATCGATAAGCACGAATTGGTGCTGCACTACCAACCTCAAATCAATATGGCTACACAAAGTGTCGAGGGATGTGAGGCCTTGGTTCGTTGGGAGCACCCCACGGATGGACTGATTTTTCCGGATGAGTTCATACCCTTTGCAGAGGAGCGTGGCTTAATCGGGGCCCTGGACGCTTGGGTGCTGCGGGCTGCCTGTGAGCAGGCGGCGAGTTGGCAAAGTAGTTTTGGCTTTCCTATCCGCGTTTCGGTGAATTTGTCTGCCAGACACATTACCGAATTCGGGATTGTCGAATTGGTGCGTAACACGCTGGAGCAAACCGGGTTGGAACCCGGTAATCTGGAGCTTGAGGTGACAGAAGGATTTGTACTGCGGGATATCGATAAAGGCATCCATAATCTGAGACAGCTGCGCAAAATGGGCGTACAGATTGCTTTGGATGATTTTGGTACCGGCTATTCCTCCCTGCGATACTTAAAGTCTCTACCTGTGGATCGGTTGAAAATTGATCGAAGCTTTATTGCCGATGTGTTGGATAACCGTGATGATGCCGCACTGGTTAAAGCGATTGTTAACCTGGCGGCCCAGTTTGGTCTATCCACCATTGCGGAAGGTGTAGAAAGTGAGGAGCACGTGGATTTTCTACTGCAATACGGTTGCCTATATGCTCAAGGATATTTTTACAGTAAACCCCTGGGTGCTGAACAATTTATCGAATACGTACAATCGACACCACCCGCGCAAGCACCGGATCTGAAACTGGCATCGCAATGGGCTTGATTCCACTTTAGTTGGTTTTACATCGGTTGCAATCAGTCAAAATCGTCCGCCCTAAAAGAACCAAAATCAAACTCCAGATTGGCATTGGGCTCCTGAATAAAAAATCCCTGAAAGTAGCGAATACCCATAGACCAAAGTGTGGATAGTACTGCCGGGTTTTCGATAGATCCGGCAATGATTTTAACTTCATATTTCGTCGCGTGCAGAATTAAGCTGCGTAATTGTTGCATTTTATCCGACGTATCCAGTATGCCGTCCAACACCGATCCTCGAAAGACTACATAATTGGGGCGTAGTTTGGAAAGTAATTGTGCTGAGTTGTTGGTGATGCCGAAATGGTCGATAGCAATACCGCACTGTAGCGCTTTAATGTTGCGGTTAAAGCGTTCGCTATAATCCCCATGCAGAAGCCAGTCTTTCTCGTTAACCGCAAAGATAACGCGACGTTCACCGGATACATGGCTTTGGGTTAGGGAATTACTTATCCAGGGGATGAGCATGGACTCGGTCAAAGTCTTGCCTGTGAGTTTAATGAATAAATCGGTATTGGAGCGTATATGGCTGTTTGCAGACATATTGGTGATAGCATGTTCTATAACCCAGCGGTCGATTTTTGTAGTTTGTCCGCTTTTCGCTGCGGTTGCGAAAAACTGCTGGGGTGGAACCAGGCGCGAGTCTGGAGTGCGCATTCGTAATAGAACCTCGTATTGCTCAAAGTTTCTGTTCTCAATATTGATGATGGGCTGGTAAACCAGTTCAAACAAGTTCTGAGCCAGTGCAGTATCAATACATTTCTTTATGTCATATTGTATCGGTGTGTCCTGAACTTCAGGCTTGGAGACGACTGTATTGTTGCCTCCCTTGGTTTGTATGTTCTTACAGGATTGTTGTGCTTGAAATAGCAGTTCCTCCACGCCCGATGAGTTCTTGTCCAAGGGGGTTAAGCTGATACTGCAACAAATATTAATATCGTGATCACTCAAGTGAATGACATTGCTGGAAAATTTCTTATTCAGGCTGTTAGACCAGGAAGGTAAATCATCGCGACGGCGATTTTTTAGCAATACCAAAAAAATTCCGTCAGAGAATTCCGTGGCAATGTCATCTCGGTTCAAGCTGGATCGCAATAGAGTGTACAGTTGCTGTTTTACATTGCTTTGATGATAGATGTCCACTCGTTCTTTTATGGTTTCATAGTTGTCCACAGCTACAAAAGCCAGGGCCACAGCCTTGTCTCCGGGAGCGAGTGGGGCGGCGGCCAGTTCCAGTTGCTGCAGAAAATAGCGGTGATTGTGCAAACCAGAGACCGGGTCGTGTTGGCTGATTTTGTGTTTCATTTGCTGAATCGACGCGGAGGAGCGCATCAAGCGACGTACTGATCCGATCAGCTCATCAGTACCTATGGGTTTGATCAGGAAATCATTGACTCCAAGACCAATCGCGGTTTCACGCAGGTCTGCGTCATTGTCTGCGGTCAGAAACAGAACCGGGGTCTCGGCATATTGCTGTGTTTGTTGCATGACTTTGATAAGGTCGAACCCGTTGTACTTGGGCATGTGATAATCCATTATCACCAGTTCCGGTGAAAAGTTTTCCATGTCTTTGAGCATATGGGCAGGATCATTGACAATTTCCACCTCAAAGCCCACGTTGTCCAAATGCTGAGCGTAGTAACAGCTCAATTCCACATCGTCATCCACGATAAGAACGCGTTGTCTGGGCATGGATTGAGATAATAGTTTTTCTATGCCATCGTGCAATTGCTCTATATCCACAGGTTTGGTGAAGTAGGCATTGCCCCCGCTGCGTACCGACTGAACTCGAGACTCCAGATCAGAGCGGGCCGACATGAAAATAAAGGGAACGTTTTTTCCGATGACTTCGCGAAACTGTAACACCGAATCAAACCCGGTTTTGTTCTGGAACATGATATCCATGATTACCAAATCCGGTTGAGACTTTTCTACATAAGCCAAGGCAGCGGAAGGGTCATCAAAGTTTCGCGTGGTGTATCCCAGACCGGACAACAGGGTTCCCAAATAGATTCCCAGCTGATGGTCATCGTCCACGATATAGATGGTGTGTTGTTTGTCCGATGTTGGTAACGGCTCTTTAGGTTCCGGTGCCGCTTGCTGGATGCGCTCACACAGATCCGGGTCAAGGGGATTTGCCGTGCGCACCAGAACCCGTACCAATGCATTGATGTGTAAACGTTGGGACTCATCCGGGCGTCGCTGTGTCGTACTGATGTGGGTCAGCAAGTCACTGAGCTGGCGGGCTGCATTGCTCAATTCTTCCAGGCCAAAAGTACCTGCGCTTCCTGCCAGTGAATGAACTTTGATATGGAACTGGGAGAATTCACCATCGTCCCAGGCGCAATGCACCAGTTCCGACCATAGTTGTTCCACGCCGGCGATTTTTTCGGGTAATTCACGCAAGTAGTCTTCGCGGATGCGGTCCAGCTTACGTTGATTTTGTTCATCAGGTAATATAGAGGCCATAGATTATGCTCAGTTGAAATATCGTTCCAACTCCTTTAAGTCATCTTTCAATGACAGTGGAAGTACGCAGGACAACATATGTAGAAGTACCACCGCGTTTCTTGAAGCGTCACCACCGGGTATATCTCCAATGCGTTTGGCAATGTGCTCGTTCACCGTCTGCAGATTCGCATAGACAGCCAGCAAGCGGTCAATATTAAAATGGTCGCTTCCTCTGAAATACTCAGAGATAAAATACGTACCCGCCACTCGGAATATGGACTCCTCTTTGGTGGACAAGGGCAAATGAAACTGTGCCATGGGTTTAAAGAATGCCGTGTGTGGACAATCACTGGTCCCGATCACTAAACCAAAAAACGAACAAAGCGCTTTTTGGGCCGTTGTTGCCGCATTGTATGTGCGCTGTGGAGTTTGTACTTCAAGTTCCAGAGCGTCATACGAGGCCAATTGGGCGCAGTCTGTTACGGCGTGAAAAATATTCCGAGCCACTGGGCACCATGGCGTTTGCTTCGGGGTCAGAGTGCAGTGATGGCATTGACGATAATCCAATTGTACCCATTGTGGATAAGCCTCTGTGGCGAGATCATTTGCTCCGCTGCCCAGTTGTACAACTTGTTCAATGGACAAACCGCCGTTTGCAACAAAACGGTAACGAATCTCCATAATTACCCCAAAGAACGATCTCAAATGAACACAAACTATTCAACATACAACTACAGATACTAATTCGGTCCAAACGCGGTGCAGGTGTAGCCCTTCCATGCGAAATTACACAATTGCAACAAATGCTTATCGGGTTTATAAAACACAGATCCGTGATATGCTTATTCACAAAGCAACTTAAGAGACGGCGTTGAAAAAGATCAGCATCCCCTCAGCCGGGTCCTACGACAAACTGCGGTTCATCCAGGTACCGGACCCCCAACCTGCTCAGGAGGAAGTGCTGATTAGCGTTAAGGCCATCGGGGTTAACTTTGCGGATGTGTGTGTGCGCTTGGGGGTGTATCAATCCGCCAAAGAATATGTTGGTTGGCCCATTACCCCCGGTTTCGAAGCTGCGGGGTTGGTGGAATCGGTGGGGCCGGGAGTGAGCCGGTTTAAACCGGGCGACACGGTCGTGGGATTCAGCTTGTTTAATGCCTATGCTGATAAAATCTGTATCCGCGAAAACCACGTGCTTCCATTGCCCCAAGGCTTTACCCTGGAGCAGGCAGCCGGTTTTCCTGCCGTGTTTTTTACCGCTTACCATGCCTTGTTTCAAAATGTGGTGTTACCGCCCAAAGCAAAAGTATTGATTCACTCCGCCGCCGGCGGTGTTGGCACCGCTTTGGTTCAGCTGTGCCAAGCCGCCGGGTATTTTACGGTGGCCGTCATTGGTGCCGCTCACAAACACCAATACCTGCAGTCCTTTGGGCCTGAGGTAATCATCGACAAATCCCAACAAGACCTCTGGCAAAGCGCCGAACAGGCTTGCCCGGGAGGCTATGACGCCATTTTCGACGCCAACGGTTACACCACATTGAAACAGTCTTACCGCCACCTGCGACCCACCGGCAAATTGGTGGCCTACGGCACCCACGCGCTGTTTAGCAGACAAGGCGGCAAACTCAATTACATTAAAGCGGCTTTGGCACTGTTACGAACCCCGCGGTTTGCACCCCTGGATCTGATCAGCCACAACCGTAGCGTCACCGGATTTAATCTCAGTTTTCTTTTCGGTCGTGAAGATCTTATCGATGGATGCATACAGGGACTGACTGACAGGCTGCAAGCGGGACAAATCCGACCCATTCCCGTCACGACCTTTGATTTTGAACAAGTGGCTGAAGCACATCGCCTGTTGGAAAGTGGTAACTCGGTAGGGAAAATAGTATTGACAGTGCAGTAGTTGCAAAAATGCTCTAAACAGGTTTCAACTGTGGAGCAGATTCATTACGGTCGCAATAATCTGTGCCAGCTGTTCTTTAGGCACGCCCGCCTTGGACATTACGCTGATGCCTTGCAACATCATATTAATGGTGGCGGCAATTGCCGCGGTATCCAAATGGGGGGGAAGCTCCTGTTTTTTTACCCCCTGTTCCAGCAGGGTACGAAAAATGGTTTCCATTTCCGTCCAAGCGTTGCGAACTTGCTCGGCAAATTGGGGGTAGTGGGGTCCCAGTTCCACTGCAGTGTTGTTAAGGAAACAACCGAAATGGCACTCATTATCATGATGTGTGCTGTTTAAGGTATAGAAGTAGTTTTGTAACCGCTGCACTACCGTGCCGGGGTGGTGCAAGAGTAGCTCACGGCTTTGCGTCAGCGATTGTTCTATGTAGCGTTGCAGGGTCTGTTGATACAGCTGGGTTTTGTTACCGAAAGTGTCGTATAAGCTGGCCCGGTTGATCCCCATACCTTTGACCAAATCCTGGACTGACGTTAATTCATAACCCTGGCGCCAAAACACCTCCAAGGCTTTTGCCAGCACTGTATCCGTATCAAATTGTTTTTGGGGACCTGCCATTGAGTCCGAAACCTCGTCGAATATTTTCTCATTATAAGCCAGTACCACCCAAATTGGCTTGGCCTTTATTGTCTCTTGACACAGTGTACACATTCTGGAATGATCAGTCCAAGTTGGAACGTACGTTCCAACTTGGACTTAACTTAAAGGAGAAGAACATGGGTTTAAAAAAAATGACATTGGGTGGTTTATTAATCAGTTCCGTAGCCACATCGGTATTGGCCGGCCCGTCCACCGATGTGGTCGGTCTGGTGGCTCAGGCGATGGGGGGTGCGCAACATATTAATAACGCAACAAATCAGAGGGTTACGGCAAAAATCGCCGGGTTTGCACCGTTGCAGGCTCCAATGCCGGGGGGGGAGCCGGAAAAATTTGATCGCCTGCAATACACGCTTACCCGCGCTTTGGATGGTCATCGATACCAAAGTCAGTGGCAAGTGGATTTGGATTTCCCCTTACAAGCGTCTTATAACTTTGCGGAAATCATAAACGCCGATACCGGGGCGGTCATTGGTGTTGACAGTATTTTGCAACTGCCTCAAGCACCCATGCAGGCTATTCGGTTGGCGGCGCGCAAGGTGAATTTTTTAGTCACATCGCCGGTGGAACTACTTAAAGCCATGCTGGCCACACCCCAGGATGTGGTCTACCACGGTAGCCACGATTCTCGCCGAGCTCCTGTTACGGTTCTGGGTTTAAAGCGCTACGGCAAAGAGATTTTGCTGTGGGTAGACAAGGCAAGCTATTTACCCCTGAAAGCCACGTATTGGGACTCCAACCCGGCCAAAGGCGACACCTTAATCGAAACACGTTACAGTGATTGGCAGGAAGCCGACGGAATCAAGGTGCCCATGCGCGTGACCCAGAAGGACGAAACCGACCTTCTTATTCAAATCGAACGGCAATCGGTCAGTTTCAATAATGTCTTTGCACAAGACCCTTTTGAGGTGCCGCCACAGTTGCGCGTACCCCTGGACCACGCTGCGTTTGAAATCGGATTGAAATATGCGCAACTGTTTCATCGCTATGTGCTGGTGGGCATTCCATTCGACTTGAATCAATTCAGCGCCGAGTCGGTATTTTTACAGCCGGTGGCAGACCGAGTCTTTTATTTGCGTGGCTTCACTCACCATTCACTCATTATTGAAATGGCGGACTATCTCATTTTGTTTGACCCCGTGTTATTGGAAGAGCGGACTCAAGTGGCCCTATCTTTAATCAAGCAACACTGGCCCAACAAAAAAATCAAATATGTCGTTCCCACTCACTTTCACGTGGACCACAGCGCCGGTGCACGGGGCTATGTGGCAGACGGTGCCAAGCTGGTGACCATTGAACCCAATAAGCGCTTCTTCAAAAACATGCTCAAAGCCAAGCATGTGATCTATCCGGATTTGTTGTCGCTGCTGCACAAAGACTTCCGCTTGCTGGAAATTGAGGACGAACCTTTCGTGTTTGACGATGGTGAGCGGCGGGTACAACTATTACAAATCGACAATCGTCATGCACCGGGATTGCTGGTTCCTTACATTGAAGACCAAAAAATGATTTTTGTATCGGACCTGTATAACCCCGGCGCTTTCCCGGTACCATTGCCGCCGCAGTTTTCCTACTGGGGTCTGGATTTGTATAAGGATCTGCAACCGCGGGGTCTGGATATCCAAACCATTGTCGGCGCCCATGGCGATGTGGGCAGTTATGCGGACTTTGTTCGTGCCATCAGTGTCACGTTTGGAATAAATCAGTAAATGGTGCGCGCGCCAGGGAAGCGCGCATCACAAAATCGTCGGGAATGATTTTGGACGCCGCGTATCGCGGCGCCCCGAAGGGGTGCGAGCCAAGGAAGCGCGCATCACAAAATCGTCGGGAATGATTTTGGACGCCGCGTATCGCGGCGCCCCGGAGGGGTGCGCGCCAGGGAAGGCGCGCATCACAAAATCGTCGGGAATGATTTTGGACGCCGCGTATCGCGGCGCCCCGGAGGGGTGCGCGCCAGGGAAGCGCGCATCACAAAATCGTCGGGAATGATTTTGGACGCCGCGTATCGCGGCGCCCCGGAGGGGTGCGCGCCAGGGAAGCGCGGATCACAAAATCGTCGGGAATGATTTTGGACGCCGCGTATCGCGGCGCCCCGGAGGGGTGCGCGCCAGGGAAGGCGCGCATCAACCCCGACACGGAAATAAAGAGTGTTCGATTCCGCACTAATAACAGCGCCTTGGCGAAACACAAGCAAAAGAATTTGGATAAAAATCAGAAGGTGGTGCCCAGGGGCGGAATCGAACCACCGACACGGGGATTTTCAGTCCTATTTTAAGAGATATACAGAAATTAACGAACCTTAACCATCCTTAATTCCTTTTATTATACAGTTAGTTATTTGTTATCTCGGCTTAATTAGGCTAAACTACTTTTAACGTATCTTGTAGCATCAGCGTAGCATTGGATTTTCTACCTGGAGATTGCCATGCCGAAAACTGTCGTTAATTTCACTCAGAAAGTGCTTGAAGCCATTCCTACTCCCCAGAAAGCCACTTACTACTATGACAAGAAGGTCAACGGCCTCTTACTGTGCGTCACCGCGAATGGTGTGAAATCTTACCAGGTGTACGCAAGGCCCAAGGGTAAAAACCCGGTGAGAGTGACGCTGGGCCGGTTTCCCAATATGAAAATCGAGCAGGCTCGGAAACGGGCTAAAGCCGAGCTGGCGACCCTCGCGGAGGGAGTGAACCCCAATTCATTACGAAAAGCGGAAAGGACGAAGTTAATCACTTTGCAGCAAGTTTTTGAAGATTATTTAACCACCAGAAAAGCCCTTAAGCCTGGCACTATCAAGGACTACCGGCGGGTATTAGATGAATCATTCGATGACTGGAAAACCAAACCCTTAGCCAAGATTACCCGGGACATGGTGGAGAAACGCCATACAAAGCGTGGTAAGCAGTCGGAAGCAAGAGCAAACAATGCAATGCGAGTGCTTCGGGCTCTGTTTAATTTCGCCCAGGAGAAATACGAGAATGAGAACGGAGACCCTATTTTCACCGATAACCCGGTAAAACGCCTTTCCCACACAAAGGCATGGTTCAGGGTGGATCGCAGGCGCAGAGACATTAAGGCGCATCAATTGAAGCAATGGTTTGCTGCTGTGAACAGTCTTGGCGAAAAGGAAAAGGACGAAAAAGAAGATTTTTTCGAAAATCGTCTAGTGTTCCGAAAAACCGTCAGAGACTATTTGGTTTTCCTTTTGCTGACAGGTCTCAGGCGTGGGGAAGCTGCCAGACTAAAATGGGAAAATGTGGATTTTGTTGGGAAGACGTTCACTGTCCTTGACACCAAAAACCAAGACCCGCTGTGTTTGCCCCTGACAGATCATTTATTGGAAATGCTACAAACACGCCAGAAGGAATCAGAGAGTCAATATGTGTTCCCCAGCGAGCAAAGCAAAACAGGGCATATCATCAATGCGGTAAAACAACTCAATAAAGTTAAAACCAGGTCTGGTATTGAGTTTTCTGCTCACGATTTGCGTAGAACCTTTGCCACCATTGCGGAGAACCGGGATATTTCCGCTTATGCTTTGAAAAGGCTCCTTAATCACAAGATGAAGCATGATGTGACTGCTGGTTATATCAATATCGACGTTGAACGACTTAGAAAACCCATGCAGCAAATTACTGACTACATCCTGATTTCCGCCGAGATTAAGCCAAAGGCGGAAGTGGTGGAGTTGAAACAACAGACTATCTAATCAGATATACCAAGCCTAGGGTAGCTCCCGAAAAGTTGGCAACCTTCACCGATCTGGCTTGGTTTTCCATGAAGGCACACTAAAGAAGGGGTGTGCGATGAAGTTTCCTGCCTGGGCTCCAGCGCATTTGGTTTCGTTTCTAGAGAGAAAAATTAATTTAGTTCAGGACATGCATAAGCTTGGGTATCCTGGTAGGGAGTGGATGAAGGTAGAGGAAGAAAGATCTGTAAATGCTTTTGGACAACTTACACTAGGCCAAACTATTGAATACTTAAAAAAACTATTGACTGATCCAGAAATGGAGCAGGTGTGGTCTAGGCTTTCTAAGCAGGTAAGAAATATAAGTCAGTATGAGAAATTCTGGGAAGTTTGTGAGACAGGAATAGCTAGTTTTGAGCGTAAAGAGTTTTTCAGGGAGCTATCTCCAGTAAAAAATGAAAAGTTTTTCACGGATATATACGATCGAGCAATCGAACTGAGGGAAATGATAGTAAAAAATAGGGAGTTTCATAATAACCATGAAGCAAGGGACGCTTTAGAGGAAATCGCTATTAATGCATCAAAATATGTAGAAATAGAAGCACCAAAGGTAAACAATCCAGGATCAGGCAGTGCCAACATACGAATCTTTGTTCGACAGCTATCAGCATTTATGAGATCGGAATTTGGAGCACCTATGAACCTTGCAGTGGCTACTACAGCTAGTGTCATATTTGGTACGGAAATAACTGAAGAATACGTTAAAAAAACAATCAGATCCAAAGAAGCCGTCTAAGTTAGGGGGACAAACGGAAATCTTTTAGATCACTTTTGTCCCTGGTAGATAAGAATACCTGCAATTATATTTCTCTTAACGTAATTAGACGTGAGGAGAAATAAATGTCTCAAAACCTACTAAGCCCAAGAGAAGTATCTCAGAAGTTACAAGTTACCACCGGAACCCTAAGTGTCTGGCGTTCCACAGGTCGGTATGAGCTTCCTTTCGTGAAAGTGGGTAGCAAAGTAATGTATACCCATGAGGCCGTTCAAGCTTTTATTGACGGCCGCACTCTTTCACAAACCGCGTGAAACTATTTCCATGAACACAAACAAAAAGGCCCCGCAAAAATGCGAGGCCAAACATAACTTGATTTCAACCAACCATTCAAGTGTGCCACCACTCGAATGGAGTAACACTAAGGACTATAAACATGAATTCTATCAGACAATATAAATTATGCAAATGCGCACTATGCCGTGAAGCAATCAAAGGCCAACCGTACAGGGCTGATCACCTAAAAATTTGTCAGCCTTGCAATAACTGGATTCAAACAGCCCCCATAGCATTCGTATTAGAACGGATGGAGGCTTTTCGATGAACTCTATGATAGTCGGAAAACAAATATTTTTCCAAAGAGATGGGCAACCATGCAAGACATGAGCCTAGCCCAACTAAACACTACAACCGAAGATCCATGGCTCGACCCAGAGCCGTTGCCACAGGGCTTACCTCCGGTCAACGAGTTGGATCCAGATATAATTCCAGATGCTTTGCGTCCTCGTATTTTGGATATTTCGGATCGACTTCAAATTCCACCGGACTTTTCTGCGGCAGCAATAAATGTATTGCTCGGTTCAATTATCGGTCGCCAAGTCTCCATGCAACCCAAAGCTCTGGATCACGAGTGGCTAGTTACCCCGAATTTGTGGGGGGCCATCGTTGGTAGACCATCTGTGATGAAATCACCTTCAATCACCGAAGTAATGAAACCACTCAACAAATTAGTGACAGAGGCAATTTCAGAGCACGAAAAAGCCTTAGGAACATATAAAGTGGAGCTGGAAATCTATCAGGCGCGCCAATCTGCCCAAAAGGACCAAATCAAGAGAGCAGTGAAAAATGACGAAGATCTTAGTCATTTTCGTAACAAGACTATTGAAACGGCCGATAAACCAGTTCTGAGGCGCTATAAAAGCGAAGATCCGACAGTGGAAAAGTTAGGAGAACTTCTCCTTGAAAATCCGAACGGGCTTCTAGTGTATAGGGATGAATTGACTGGCTGGCTCAACAGCCTTGAAAAGCAAGGTCGGGAAGGTGATCGCTCCTTTTACCTTGAATCGTGGAATGGGACTGGGAGTTTTACAGTAGACAGAATCGGGCGAGGAACTTTGCATGTTCCCTCTTTATGCATTTCTCTGTTAGGAAGCATTCAGCCAGGCCCACTGGGAGATTATATAAGGCGTGCCCACAATGGCGGTACCGGTGATGATGGTTTAATTCAACGGTTTCAAATGTTAGTCTGGCCGGACTCTTCCAACACTTGGAAAAACGTAGACAGGATACCGGACAACAACGAACTCCAGAAAACATACGAAATCTTCAAACGATTAGATAATATCAATCCGATGGAAATTGGGGCTGTTTCCCATTTCTCAGATTCTATCCCAACTCTAAAGTTTTCTCCGGAGTCACAGGAGATATTCAATACATGGCGACAGAAGCTTGAAAAAAGACTGCGCGATGGAACAATTTCATCTAGCGCGTTAGAAGCCCATCTAGCGAAGTATCGTTCCCTAATGCCCTCCTTGGCTATGATTTTCCATTTAGTCGAGTTTGTGAGTGGAAATACAACCGAAACAAATGTTGGTGAAAATAGCACAATAAAGGCTGCTGCGTGGTGCGAATACTTGGAGAGCCATGCTAACCGGCTCTACTCATCAATAGCAGATCCTTCGATGGAATCCGCAAGAGAGCTGTTGAAGCGTATCAAAAAACATGAAGTGGCTAATCAATTTACGGCACGGGACATATATCGAAACGGTTGGACTAAATTAAGTCGGTCCGCAGATGTGGCAGCTGCATTGGAGGTTCTGGAGGATTTTGGTTGGGTTAGATCTGAGGTTATCCCAACAACCGGACGAAGTCAGAATGTATTCTATATTCACCCGAGCCTATGCCATGTTTGAGAATTCACTAGACGACGAACTGACAAAACCGCCAAAAGGGGGTTCTGTCAGTTCTGTCAGTGGGTCAGATAAGGAATCTGAAAAATTAACGTGGCTAACACGATTGAAGTTACACAACAAAAAATCTCAAAAAGCGCTATGTGAAGGACTGACAAAACCGACAGAAGTCGAGCTTAGGGAAAACATACGGGAAGCAGTTGAAGAAAGAGCGGCAATCTTGGAGTTTGAGGCAAACATCCCGAGAAAGGATGCGGAGAAACAAGCCAGATTAGCTATCAAGGTCTATGAGTACCGTCTAAATACAAGCCCCGAGACTTGGCTGAAAATGGTAGCACCTGGCTGTAACCTTGAGGATGCAAGGCAATTCTGTTTCAACACCTTTGGGAATGAATTGCTCGAGATTAGAGTATGCAGCTAAGTTTGCAATTGACCAAATCCATAGATCTCAAACCTGATCGCCATTTGCGGGGGCAGGCGGGCAACCAGATATTCTACATCATACCGGCAACCACGAGAGCCAGTTACTACATTAACGTAATCCAAGAGATCTCGGACGGTTACATTGTGGAAGGCACCACAGTACCCGTTAAGAAATCCAATGTACTAAAGGAGCTATCGCGCTTTAATGTGGACGTGGAGTGGAAACAGGTACCAGGCGGCAAATGGGCGAGGAACTATTGGTTGAGTGTTATTTAGTAGGCGCTTGCCTAATGTTTATAGCTGCAATTAAGAATTTATGGTGAATATTAGGCAGCAATTTTCACTGTGACTTTATTTATAAATAATTCAATGAGATAGGATATTTGCATGTTTAACAGGTGTGCTGAGTAACATGGAGGTGTACTATAAGTTATTGAATTTACAGGGAAGTGCGTGTAATCACCATTATGTTAAATAGATCGCTAAGTCATTGAATATAACGCTAAGTGATAGATTATTATAAGGCAAAGCAGAGGCCGGGGGCCACCCCCTAGGGCCTTAGGCGTACACGCAGTCACCCACCATATATCCAGCCGATTTTCACTAATTCACTAAATTTTTCCGCCGGGAAATTATGTAAAGCTTCCTGAATTATTAATAACTCGCAGGTTCACCATGTTCACCTTATCTTGTCTTGGAGAGTTCCTTAGATTTTTGTTCGTGCTTCAAGTTTATTCAGCTATCCGTTAATCTCTGTTAAGAAGGGTTAATGTAACACATTGTTTATATTGGTAATTTGTATAATATTGCGCTAAACTTTTTCCGATGCTTAGTAATTTTAAAAGGCTGAGAAATGGACGAAGAAAAACCGCTGACCACACTTGAGGAATTCTGGGAAACCGTTGGGGAGAAACCATTCGGTTGCACAGAACGACAAGTGGCCTATGTGAAAGCCGTGATGGATGGTGTAGCCCCCGCGTGGGCTGCTTGTAGAGCCGCAGGTTATGCCGGAACAAAGAAGTCACTGGCTGTACAAGGCACTACTCTAAAACGTCACCAGGGCGTTCAGCGTCTTCTCAAAGCCGCTCAGGAAGCGCAAGAACTGGAGGAAAACTACATTGTAACTCCCGATGAGCTAATAAAAATGTGGTCCAATGAAGCGAAGTTCGGGCAAACACCTTCCAGCCGCCAAAAAGCTCAAGAGTTTTTAGCGCGGTATTACGCATTGTTCCAAGAGCAAGCAACGAAACAGGAAACTACGGGTGCAGAAGGAAATTTCCGTCGCATTAGGTAAATCGGTAGAATCTTTGAGGAGTAACTGAATGGCAAGTCTATTTGGATCCGGCGATAAACCCAAACCATTTGTGCCGAAAGGGTTCTCCTCTGGTGGCTTGAATGTCACCATGAACAATGGTTCGGCCAACGTCCAAAGAACACAGCAACTCACGGATTTATTGGGAAGCTTGAAGTCTGCATCGGATCTTAATGTCTCGGAACTGGGGAGCATCAGGGGTCAACTCAAACCGGGGTTCGGGCGTTTAACTGAAACCGGCGTCCAATCCATTCGAAACCGCAGACGCCAAGCCATTGGGAACATAAGAGAGAATCTGTCTCGACGCAGAGTGTTGGGCTCTTCGTTTGCCCAGGATGCACTTTCGCGTGGTGAAGCGGAGTTCTCACAGCAGGAAGCGGATTTCAGAGCAAAAACCACGCTGCAAGAACTTAACATTGAACTGGCTTTGATCGACGCCCAGCACAAAACCCGACAATCTTACTATAACACCATGCTGGCTCAGAGTAACTTTGAATCCAATATAGGGGCCAACGTACAAGCGGGACTGAATAACGCGCTCGAAGCCGCTCAACGTTTTGAGGCTCAACTGGCCGCAGAGGAAGCGAAAGGGAAAGGCCAAGCCGTGGGGATGGTTGTAGGTACTATCATTGGTGCCTACTTCGGGGGTAAAGAAGGCGCGCAACTCGGTGCATTAGCCGGCGCAAAAGCCGGGGGCGAATTGTAGTCTAATGTTGGTTGCAAACTCTTGAGTATTCGAAAAACTTTTCAGCAGGATTTAAGCCTGGAACTTGGAGAGCTTGTAGTCCGAACAGAGAAAGCCTGCAAACGGATGGTATATGGGTTTGTTGCATATAGTAGCTTGTGTTTGTTAGTAGTCGCTGGGGTCTTTATATATTCAAACGGATTGTTGGATTTACAAGCAATAGTCCTGTCGATGGTAGCCTGTACCGTAATGCTATCAACAGTGATCGGATATGGAATAGTTGCCCAATACAAATTAATGGCGTATCACTCGGGACTTACCGAGCTGTTGGGATTGGAAGCTACCATCAGTAAAAGCGAAATTCGCAATTCAGATCCGGATCAACAAGCTCCGAAAAACCCAAAATAAGCAACAAAATTACAACATTCATATTCGCAGTTCCAGGTAGACTTGCTATCGGAATGTAGTTTGTATAGATTGCAAGCGGGAGGGACAATATGGGCTATAAACTCATCGTTAGTATAGCGTTGTCGAGTATTTTACTGGGGTGCGCTCCGGCAAGATTGACTGTTTCATCCTCACCAGTGGCCGATTTAAAAACAATAGCCCTGTACCCGAATCGCGGACTACTGGGCGACGCAATCGGGTTGGAGCTTGTTAAGTATGGTTTTGACGTGTTCGACACAGCACAAGTCTCCAGTATGATGATCCGTTTGAATCTAACCGAAATTGAGATATTGGAACCTAGAAATATCCGGAAGCTAAAAGAAGAAGGGATTGATGGCCTACTTCAAGTCCGAACGGTCTCAGGATACGACAGACACCCTCAAAGCATATCCGTTAAAGTAATTTCCTCAGACACCGGGAAAATCATCATTGGTGCAACATGGCAAAACGGTTTTGGCGGAGCCAGTGGGTCAATAGCCGATAGAGTTGTTCGGTCAGATGTTACAGATGCTGCCGAAGATATCGCAAAGGGGATCTATCGACACGATTGATTGGGAACACAGGGCAAAGCGGTCTCAGTAGACCCACTGACAGGGTACAGCATTCAAACAACGCTCGCCTTACTTTTGATAGTAATGCCGGATACGCTACGTACAGGAGGCGGAAAGTGGGGTTAAAATCAATTCTCGTGTCCCGCCAGAAATTTCAACTTCTGCAATCTGGGTCATAATGTATTTTAACGTTGGTATCATCCACATAGACAGGGGTCGTTTTGCATACGTCGTTACTGTCTTTAACGGAATATGTTGGGTTCGTATTTGCGATTTTCTTTAATTGTACAAAGTGCCGCATATTATTGGAGCAAGTGAAAGTAATAATTTTATTTTCCTGCCCCACTGCTATATCATCAGTATTTGTATTTATATTTTTTATACTATGGTCAATTCGAAATTTCTCTCTCCTGTCATGCGTTGTTGAATCTCTCTTTTCGGCGGTGTTGGTGTCGGCAATATAGTCTGAATATTTCTTTACCCAACAATTTATTTTTGAATAAAGGTAATCGTAACTACATTCATCGGAAAGAGATGTCGTCTCAACGCCGAGTTTGTCAGCGGTTCTTTGTATGGTTTTGTGAAGTTTTGAGTAGTGGTACTCAATGTATTTAATTACTTCAGATCGATTTTTCTCAATTAACGCTTCTATCCACCAATCAAAATATGGCACTCCCATGCTTCGATCCCGGCTCCTGATGAATTCAGGTAAAAGTTCTGATCGTTGTATTACATTTATAAAGTTGTCTAATTTATCTAACTTTTTGTACTCGCTAGCAGTTAGCCCAAGATGTTGTTCTTGTGTTTCTAGGTTGTTTCTACGCATTAATATATTTTCGATCTCCCGTTTGTACGAGTCATCATGCAATAGCCATAATCTAACGTCGGCAACTGATTCACTCCATACATTTTGATGTATTTGCGAATAGTGGTTCATAAGCGCGTCGTATCGTTGGGCTTTGTTAACTCTATACAAACCCCAAGTGACTAAAATAGTGAATATAACGTATAATATCTCTATATACGACTCAACAGGAGGTACGTTAGAGAATATTTTAGAATAACTAGACTCAGGAGATGAGCTGTTCTTTTGGCTGGTTACGACACTGTCAGTGCCAGAATTCATCTCAGACTCAATATTTTTAATTGTTGCAGATTTTCCTTTCGACTCACCAATTTCTGAGGCACCGGTAGTAAGTCCTGCATAAAACATTGAGACAACTACCACTACGACGATTCTTGATGTCATAATCCTCTCCCAAAAGTTGGTTTGGTTTATCACTTCCTACAACCACTGCAAAATTATCCTTATACCACAAAAATGCCAGCTCAATGAAAATCATGGCTAGCCATCTAGTGTCGAAGGAAATACGTCATTGAATGGGCGAAACTTTTCGTTATTCTCAACTAACAAAACTTACACTTGACTCGTGCTGTGGGAGTGCTAGGATTGTATTAGCTGGCTATATCCAGCCGGGATTAGCACCCCGAAACCAGTAGGCTCAACGTGCCTTGAGCGCGTTTTTTTGTGCCTGTAGTTTTTGGCGAGCTGTACAGGCCTCGAAAGGGGGCCGTATCCTATTGGGCGGTAGTGCTAACCTGTACGGCTTGCCACCTTATCAATTTAGCACTTGATGGGTGGCAGAAATAAAACAATAGGAGACTCACCATGGATAATTTCAATGAAGTTATACAAAGCATAAAACGCAGAGACCGTATAGCAATAACCACCCACACTCTTTCATGGATTACCGCAGTACTGATCCTGGTCAACCTGGCTATTTTTAGTCTCAGGGGGTGCGGCATGAGCAAAGAATGGGATCTTAAAGACGCAACCAGCAATATCGACCATGATTTGTCGGAAGCACACTCGCTCTTGCGACAAGCGTTATCTAACAAAGTCAATAATTTGACCTTTGAGATTGTTGACTGCATTAACGCGGCAATGACCCTCATTTTTAATTCCTCCGGCGAACTTCGATACGCAGTTGGTGAGTATCTGAAGCAAAGGGAAGCCGAACTGAATGGGGGTGCAAAATGAGCATTGAAACCGCCCGAAAATTCGAATCTCAGTTTCGAGACGCAATATCTCCACTAAAGGCTATGTGCTACTGGGTATCACATGTAGACCCGGACAACCAGGAGGCACAAAGTGTAGCTAACGCTATGTTGGCACATATCGATAAAGCCGAGGAAGCATTTTGTGAAATACAGGGACTAGTTTCCGAGTGTGCGGAAATCAAAAAGTGACTAAAGCATCAACCCCGGCCAAGTGCCGGGGTTGATGTTTGTGTCGTTACTGCCCTAAATAACTAAATCGCGATCAGTGGAGTTGTGGAATGGATAAAATCTTAAGTCAAAA
Organism: Gammaproteobacteria bacterium; assembly: GCA_029882975.1. Taxonomy (NCBI): domain Bacteria; kingdom Pseudomonadati; phylum Pseudomonadota; class Gammaproteobacteria; species Gammaproteobacteria bacterium. The sequence continues at coordinate 10,090 of JAOUJW010000008.1, read as the reverse complement.
GTTTTAAATATTTTTTGCGCACACACAGATCATGTTATTGTGTAAATGACGTTTTGTCCCGCAACCAAACATATCGGTATTCTTTATGGTTTTCTCGCCGCTAGCAGGGAGTCCTCCGATACATGCAGCACCAAAGCGACCACAGAAATCATTACAAATAGCTGAACCGTTGTTCCCAGCCTTTAGAAAGATTGAGGAAGATCCAGGGGGGCCTGCAGCACCTTGCGGTCCGGCAACACCCTGCGGCCCAGGGAGGCCCTTTTCACCCTTTACAAGCTGGATAAATTTTGGGTCGTTCTTTAACTTCCCAGCCAAAATGTCAGAATGTTTGTTGACTATTTCATTTGCAGCTTCGCTTACTTGAGTGCTGTCAAGAGATTTCTTGAATAAACCTACTGTGTTTGCTGTTAACAATAGCAATATCGTTGCAACTACAGAGCCAGCAGCACCAACACCGATATCGCGAACTGTTTGCTTTTCCATATATGCCTCCTCTTGATAAAGTTGATTATTAGCTCAATCAGCATTCTGAAATCCAAAGATTGTATTCTTCCTTCCTCCGGCGCCGTTTTCAATTTTCTTGTTAACGGCTTTCAGCGTTATCCCTGAAATCTCGCAAAACTTCTCTTTTCTAATCCATTGGATGGGCAGGCAATTCATGAGCCTACGCTCTTTTGTCTGTCATACCATTGGTCGATTTCGACAATATTAAGCCTCAACTGGCGCTTTTTGCCAACCTTGACATATTTGTAGTGTTTACCCTCGGTAAAAAGGTTTTCGCACATCCAGTACATTTGATCATCGGTGCAACCGTGGAGTTCTTTAAATCGCTTGGTCCGCACCCACACCATCGGATAATTGTTTTCAGTCATAAGTTACCTCTCAGATTCTCTGTTTTGAATGCCACTGTTTCAATTAACCGCTACAGATCGGATTTCCTATATAGCTTTTTCTTACCGAAATTGCCGTTGCAGACCCCGTATTCGTGAACTAACTCTCCTTGAACTTCGTGGCACCAACGCAGCAATATTCGGCAGTTTCTTTTTCAGTGAAATAGTCTCTCGGGATCAACTCTCGGTCTCTTTCTGATTTAATGGATCAATCTCATCCGCTTTTTCACTCGCCCATTCAACCCATTGTTTTAGATCGTTGTTTACAGCCCCGTTCAATTTGGCTTGATTATATAGTGCGTCAACATACTGCCGAATGTTGCATGCAGTTATCCAAGCATCGGTTTCGGCAATCAGGGCATCTAACCTTTCCTGCTCTTCTTTTTGGCGCCTTCGTTCCGCTTCTCTATCAAGCCGTTCTCTCTCCCATTCTTGTTCTTGCTGCTTCCGTTTCTTTTCTGCCTCCTTTATATTTTCGGCACCCTTTTGAAAGGCATAAATGATGGGGGCAATTTGGTCTTCAACGGTAGTGTTTGGAGTATCAGACCAACTCTTTCGAACATTTCCCACCCAGTAACTATCGATAGAGAATGTGAAAACACCGGTCGATACATACTTATATTTGTCAGAGTCTCGGGCGATAATACGGGACGCCACTCTACGTTCGTATTCTTCTTCTGTTAAGAGTTGCTGTTTAGATTTTTCCACTAGTGAATATGAAACAAAGCTTCCGTTTACCACAAAACCTGAAGTGGATGCCTCGTTCTTTTCAGTCTTATGCTTATGACCCAAGTTACTCATAGATTTGATTAGGGCGTCTAGAAAGCGTAGTGCTCTATCAACTGATTTAGGATGAACACTAAATTTGACACCGAATCTTGCGCATATTCTTCCATATCTATCAGGCTTTAATTGCGTTGAGTATTTCTGGGCCTTTTTAATTATCGGAACCGCAAAGTCAGTTTCAGTAATAGGGGCAACAAAAGGTATTATTCCACTAAGTACGTCTTCCTTCGGTAGGTCCGCGGGAAAACTTGTCTCGTTTGGGGTAAAGTGGAAATACTCGTAATACTCTTCTGGACACTCAGGTAAAGGTTTTTTTTCTAAGTCATATCCAGCTTGTTCTTTAGCCCAAAAGCCACGACCAGGCAACGGAATGTGTGCTCTTTCACAAGCTTTCCCTAGACCTCTATCAGATATCCCGAAGTGTTTCGCCAAAACGGTTAAAGGAAATGACCATACAAGTTCATATAGTAGGTCCCTACTTATTTCATGCCGTTTGTTTTGTTTGGAATAGGTGTCGGGTATTTCAGATATAGTTTTATTCATGCGGCTTATTTTAAATAACCAAATTCTTTGAGAGTCTCATTGACTAGCTTATTTCCCGTGGGAGCAATCTTGATCTCATCATCCACAAATACGTAGCACATAGAGCCGATGAACCTTCCGTCAAGCTGTCCATTTCGCACCCATTTCTTAACGGTGTTCGGGCTGGGTTTTTTAGTACCCGCAAAGGCCAGGTCAACATATTCTTTGTAATAAAGCATTCTTCGCATTACATAATCCCCTGGATGTTATTATCCACCAACTCTACCCACCATAAATGTCGGCTGCGCGACATACTTTATCAAAGGAATGCATTAGAAAGATCTAAATCAATCGGATGTTGAGGCGTAGGCCAAATTGACCCCGCCGGTTATTATCCAGGCAACAGTCTAGGAAAGAGGATGTTAAATCTAACAAAGGAGGAAATTTTCGATCTGACACGCGCAAAGCGAAACTCAACTCAAATCAGACGATTGCGGGAAATGGGATTTACCGTTATTAGTCGAGCAGACGGATCTCCAGTGGTCAGTAGAGCAAACTTCTTGATTGTCACAGGTGGAGTAGAGCAAAACAACGCAACCAAAAGCCCAATCGAACCCGACTATGATGCGCTATAGATTCGAGTATGAGAAATGAGTGACTACCTTACACAAGAAGGTATACAGGAAATCACTGGGTACAAAATACCGAGCAAACAGATTCAGCAACTTACTAGGCTAGGGACAACTCACATAATCCGCCCTGATGGGTACCCGAGGGTGCTGAAAGCAGAGAGGGGCCGCGTGATGATGGAGCATCATGGAATTTTAATCTGGTGCCGTCCAAGTATGTACTGGGAAATCTGGCTAAGAGCTGTCAGATAATGGCCGGCCTGTGAAAGTCGGTGAAAAAAGGTATTGTGATGAAAACGTCAAGTTCATACCTCTCAGAGATAACGGTGACAGCTACTTAACTCCGCGAGAGCGAAAAATTCTGTATAGCGCTTAACCGTGTAACGGATTTTTTGATCTAACCTAAATAGCGAAGTAAATAGGTACTATGTAGCCCCGGTTTGGTCCAGGGCGTTATACAGTCTTAACGCATTGTCAGTCTATAAACATTCACACTCCCAAACTTTCCTGATCTACCGATGCCACACTCATAGTCGCCATTGTGCAGCGATGAATCACTGTGCTTTGATGCCATAGCTGTCACCCACAGTCTACATTGCTCCACGGAACCTAACCCGAATTTTGATTTATGGATAAAAAGGTCCGATCGGTCTAGATAAAAAAGGCGTCCACGTCTTCCCAGGGGGCAGTAGAATCAGAGTAGAAAAAGTTGGTGAAGTCATTTTTCGGACTCCCAAAAATGAGCTAAATCAAAACAACTAGAATCGCTATTACTCGAATTGTCATAAGATGTGGTCAGTTTGAAATTAAATGGCTACTTTTTATATACACTACGTACTGAATTGCCTTTATTGTTATGACCTGGTAATTAAAACTTTCTTTTTCCAAAGTTGTTAGGTTAGTCTACCAAAAAGTGGGAAGTATTACCCAAAGTAGTCTTATGTCGGCCAGATGACAAATTTTGTATACGGTCTGGTAAGTTGTAGGGAGCACAATTAACTGTATATTTTCGTTTTCACGGTTGGGGTCAGGGAGGGGAAAATGTCAAATATTGATATAGTTAACATAGAAATTGAAGAAGCTTACAATAGCGTTTCGCACCAACATCAGCAGATAAAATTTTACCTGCAATACTATATGGTTGCTTTAATTGGCTTATTTACACTGACCGGCTACCTTACTCAAAGCAATAACGAAAAGACCGAAGATAGTCCTCATATAGAGTTCCATTTTGCAATGTTTCCACTAAACTCAGTGCAAAATCAGCTAAGCGAAAAAACAGACGAATCAAAAGTAATAAAAAACGAAATGAGTCCATCTGCAAAGCTAGGTATTACTTTTGTCGTGACGGTGTTCTTATTGGGTTGGGCGTTCATAGCCATTTTGGCGCATAAAATATCATTTCTTGTTTTGTTGTATAAACACATAGCTTTCTTTCGGTACGAACGGCTGGAATTAGGAGGGTCTGAGAGTATGAAAGCAGGGTATGTGTTACCCAATAATAAGAGTCATATAAAGTTACCTAGCCTAGTAATTTATTTGCCATATGTTTTTTTCGTTTTTAACTATTTAATACTTATTGGCGGCTTATCGTACTATCTGATTTTGTCTCTTGATTGGGTGCAAACTATAGCTGTTGTAAGTTTTGTTTCAATTGTGTTCGGGATCTATTATCCGATTGTATGCCTTACTTTTAACAAGCATTATAGGGCTGCTCGCAAAGCTCCTAATATGGCAGGTAAGCTCAAATTGATAATGGCATGGAACCAGCTAGTGAAAGGAAACAGTACCGGAGATAAAGAGGACAAAGCGGAGGAAGAAAAGATTAGAGAGTTGCTTAATAAAAGAGGCAAAGCAATCGCCCTTGCAATTTTTACATCTGTGTCAGGCGTTTTGGCAATGGGTAGCTTTTATGTAAAAGGACCTGATAATATCTTTGAAGTAGTAGATAACGAGACTCTTTATGCTGTCGTCGTTTTAGTGTTTACTGCTATTTACTGCGTTATTCGGTTCTTTATGGAGCATCGAGAGATAAAACTGAATAGGAAATATATAAAAGCAAAGAAAATCTAATATTTAGGGCCTAGTGACATATGTCAGATACAAACGCTAATAAAGTAGACCCTCTATTCGAGATAGTTTTTGGTGATGGTGAAGGGGAATCCACGAAATTTTGGGATTTGCAGGAAATGGAAGATTGGGTCACCGAACAACGTTTGTGCTGGGAGTGGCTCAACAAAGCAAAGCGAGATATGCGAGCTTTACCAAGCAATGTGTAGGGACATATTTAACCAGCGATACGGTGCACATAGTAAACTGCTTGTTTCCGGTAGTCCAAAAGTAAATTTCGTCGAAAGTTGGCACGATAGAAATCCCAAAGTAGCGATTTTTGTTCTCTTACATTTTCTTGGTTATGGTGTCTATGAAGATATTTCAGATTCTACAAAAGGGGCCTTCGAGGCTCTTTGTTTTGAAGCTGGGATCAAAGGAGCAGAATCAGAATCTTAAAAGATGATGGATTGAATCCTGGAATGATCGAAGCTCTAATGAAGAAGGTTAGGTAAGTAAGTAATAGCTATACGGCTTGTTTAATTAAATTGTCTTTCCAATATTTACTACTGTAGGTATAGAACTGATTATGATCTATAATTTTAATCCATTCGGTACAGATTTTGATTCTTTGGTGGCTAGCCAACTTGAAGTTTTAAGGGAGGTAAAAGAAGGTTGGTATATGGACTACAAGTCGGATTTGATCGCCATCAAAAAAATTGCTAAATCTATTTCGTCGTTCGCAAATCAGTATGGCGGCTGGTTAGTGTTTGGGGTTAGGGAATCGGATGAAAAGTGTGCTGGAGAGTTCGTGGGCATTGAAAAAACCAAAGTCAATGAACTGTCGGAGCGTATTAGAGAAGCGGTCAGAGCGCATGTTAATCCTGCTCCATTCTATTTAGAAAAAGTGTTTGCCGGCCCCGTAAAAGAGCTAGGTTTGATCAATGGTAGGTCAATATTATTGCTATATATTCCAGAAGGGGTAAATCCACCGTATATACATTCGAGCGGAGTTATATATAGACGAATTGCTGATCAGTCTGACCCAAAACCTGAAGCTGATAGAGGTGTCCTAGATGGCTTGTGGAATAAGGCGCAGACAAGTAAAAATTTACTAAAAAAATTCCTACGCAGTTATTCAAAACCAGTTGATACCAACTCGCCAGTTGCGTTTATATATTTGGTGACAAATCCAAGGTTCGATAAAGTATTCGGTAAAATAGATTTCAGAGACTTTTTGGACATTATGAGTGGAAAGAAATCAAATTCTATAGCGATGCCAATGAAGACTGTCCATTCGGTATCGGGTGGATATGTCGCTAGGCACACTCATTTTAACGAGCCGCAAAGAGCACTACCATCTATTCAGTGGTGGCATTCTGGAAATGCATTAATAACACTTCCAATCAGTACTTATGATGGCGTTAATGAAAGTCTGGAAAATTTAGGGCCTTTTTTCGAGGAGCTAAAATCTCAAAGGTTTAGTAATCCAGTAGTTTCTGATTTTACGGAGTTCTATTTTTCACTTGCTGCAATGTACAATCAATTAATACAAGTCAAAGAGTCTACAAAAAATAGGGAGGATGTTTATGTATACACCGTATTGGAAAATACGCGGAGACTTATTCCCTATATCGATGACCCAAAGTATATTGAGAAAGTTAAAAAGTTGGGCGTGCCAATGGTGGAGACTAGTACCGTTACTGTTCCAGATCAGTATGGGGGTTCGGACACTTTGTTATATAAGCTTGTACCACATAAAGATGAAAACCCGTTAGTTAATGTTCTTCGTGAAATATCCTTACCATTTACAGGAGTGCTTGGGTCAGTAGGCATATTGAACGGGAAAAATGATATTCGTGATTATAAGGTTTTGTATGATATAGATAGATTGCAGAAAACTCGAGGATAAAAAGGTTATGCTATCTCGCTAACCTGAATATTCTTGCTAATAAGGTGTTTGCCTATGAAACTACGTACCCGCTTGTATGTTGCATAAATCCAATGGTTACTGTTACCTAATGCAATTATGACGCTGTTGTTTTGGGGGATTTGTAATACCATTTCATCTAACGATACTGAGATCGAGTACCTAGTAGTCCTTGTTTATACTGTAATTGTTTTTGCTTCAGGAAGTGTATGTTTCGAAGCATTAAAACAATCTGAAATGCGCGTTATAAACAATCACAAAAATTAACTGGTTACATCAAAATTTCTCTGGTATGCATGCGAGAGAAGGCGAAATAGCAAACTATGTAACCCCTTCACAGGAGCAATCGCAATATGGAGCGTACATGGCAATGCGGTTAACACCTTGGGAAAAACCACGTAACCGTTTCACTGGTTTAGTAGACACTCTGGATTGCGGGTTGGTATATTGCCAAATATTGAACGGCGAGTGGCTGTCTAAAAACTCTGCGGGTGTAAACACAATGGTATTTCCTGGGAGTCTGCATATTCCGGCCAAAATGAACACTCATTCCGGTAACATGAACACCGATTCCGGAATACCCGGTAAAAGTGTTCATTTTGAACCGGAATGAGTGTTCAAGTTGAACCGGAATGAGTGTTCACGTTAAAACGGAATGAGTGTTCATCTTGAATCGGAATTGATGTTCATGTTCGGCCGGAATATGCAGAGTCACTATGGACAAGGAATTATTGGGGGCTGAGGATCAATCGGGGTTATCTTTAGGTAAGCGATCAATTATGAACATTCTTGCGGCGTAATCCTCAAATCATATCATGGAGGCCTACCAACTTGAAGGAGGTCTTTATGAAAACGAAGCATGACAAATTAACAGAAAAACAACGCGCCTGGTTAAAACACATTGAGGCAGCCCGAGAACAAAATATACCGTTGTCACGGTATGCAAAAGAAAACAAGCTGTCACTTATTTCTCTGTATGGGTGGAACAAAACACTAAAAAGCAAAGGCGTCATAGGTGGTGGCAAAGCACGTGACAATCCGTTTGTTCGTGCGGTACCGCAACACACTAGCGGGATGCATACAGCCACAATAAGTTTTGCGAATCATACGCAGGTGGAAGTCACTGTGGATCCATCGTCTTTAATGAACTTGCTATCAATGGTCAAAGCACTATGATGCGCTTTGTAGAGGAACTGCCGGTTTATTTACATCGGGAACCGGTAGACTTTCGAAAAGCCATCAACGGACTATCGGTCATTGTACAAGAGAGTATGCAGTTAGATCCCTTCGGCTGTGCCTGCTATGTTTTCACAAACCGCTATCGCAACCGCCTGAAGATACTGTATTGGGATAAAAACGGATTTTGCTTGTGGCTAAAACGCCTGGAGAAAGACAAGTTTGCCTGGCCCAGGACTCGCAATGAAGACTGTGTGATCCTGAGCATAAAAGAGTTGCATTGGTTGCTGGAGGGATTTGATATTTGGCGCCAACCGCCTCACCAAAGATTATACTTCGACTCTGTCATATAAGGATAGAAACTCAATATCCATAGCGTTATAATAGACGCTATGGATATTGATGCGCTGGACAAACTACCCACCGATGTAAAAGAGCTGCAACGTCTTGCGCGTCAATTGCAGCAACAGATTCAAACGAAAGAACGCGAGATCACGGAACAAGAACGTGAACTCACAAAGCAAGAACGTGAACTCAACAAGAAAGAACGTAAAATTGCAAAGCAACAAAACAAACTCGCATCACTGCACCGGATCATCGAAAAACTGTTTGAAGAACGACGCCTGGATCGCGCACGGCGCTTTGCCGCCAACAGCGAAAAGGGTGCGCTCCAATACTGCCTGTTTGATGAGGCGGAACAGCTTGTCGAAACCGAGGAAGGCAAACCAAGCGAAGATCCCGACAGCGGAATCGAGGTTAAAGCACACAAACGCCGGGGTGGGCGTAAACCCTTACCTAAAGATCTACCCCGTACCCGCATCGTTCACGAATTAAGCGAAGAAGAAAAACGCTGCGCCTGCGGTTGCCAAATGCAAAAGATCGACGAAGTGAGCAGCGAGCAACTGGACATCATCCCGGCGCAAATCACCGTTATAGAACACGTGCGTTACAAATACGCCTGTCAACACTGTGATGAAGCACCCAAAACGGCTCCGATGCCGGCTCAGCCTATCCCCAAGAGCCGGGCCAGCGCAGGCTTTCTGGCCTATGTAGCCACCAGCAAATACGCCGATGGCATCCCCTTGTATCGTCAGTGCCATGTGCTGGGGCGTTTGGGTATAGAACAGGAGCGCCACACCCTGGCGCATCAAATGATTAAGGCGGGCGAACTGACTCAACCCTTGATTAACCTGCTCAATGAAAATGCCTTGGACCACCCCGTTGTGCAAATGGATGAAACTCGAACCCAAGTGTTGCAGGAACCGGGCAAAGCGGCCAGTAGCCAGTCCTACATGTGGGTCATGCGGGGCGGTCCACCGGATCAACCGGTGGTGCTATTTAATTATGACCCCAGCCGCAGTCAGACGGTGCCTGAACGTTTGTTATTCGGATACCAAGGCTATCTGCAAACCGACGGCTACGCCGGTTATAATAAAGTTCTGGAAACCGAAGGTATTACCGGTTTAGGTTGTTGGCAGCATGCACGTCGCAAATTCACCGATGCCCAAAAAGCAATAAAGCGCTCTGATCGAATGCCCCATACCCGGGTACAACAAGCCCTGCGCTTCATCGGTCGATTGTATGCCATAGAGAAAAGCGCGAAGAAGAAAGAACCCGAAGAACGTTACCGCATTCGCCAACAAAAGAGCGTACCGGTACTTGAAGAATTTAAAAAATGGCTGGACCACATCAACACCAACCCCAGCGGAAAGTTAGGTGAAGCCATCACCTATCTGCGCAATCAATGGGAACGTTTGCTTGTATACTGTGAAGACGGTCGACTGGAAATCGACAACAACTGGATCGAAAACAAAATCAGACCCTTTGCTATCGGGCGCAAGAACTGGTTGTTCTCTGCAAGCCAAAAGGGAGCGACAGCCAGTGCCAGCCTATATAGCTTGATCGAAACAGCCAAAGCGAACCACTTGAATGAATATGCTTATCTGAAATATATCTTCACAGAATTACCTAAAGCCACTTGTCTGGAGGATTATGAACGACTGCTACCATGGAATGTGGAACTGTCCGTATTACAAGGAATGCTCAAGGCCTCAGCCACTAACGCAGTTGAGTAGTTTGTGCAATACTGACCGTCTTTGATCGCTTAC